>NZ_CANRNX010000016.1 GCF_947632075.1 uncultured Flavobacterium sp. | reverse complement strand
CGAACCAGGAGCAGTTAGAAGAACAAGTTGCACTTTGGAAAGAGCAAGTTCCTAACGCTGAAATTTATCCTATTTCTGCTTTACAAGGATTTAATGTGAAGGAAGTTTTTGATAGAATTGTTGAGCTTTTACCAGAATCACCTGCATATTATCCTAAAGATTCATTAACAGATAAACCAGAACGTTTTTTTGTTAATGAAATTATTCGTGAAAAAATTCTTTTGAATTACGATAAAGAGATTCCATACGCTGTTGAAATCGAAACAGAAGAATTTAAAGAAGACGAAAAAATCATCAGAATTAAAGCGGTTATCATGGTTGAACGTGATAGTCAAAAAGGTATCATCATTGGGCATAAAGGTGCAGCAATTAAAAAAATTGGAATGCAAGCTCGTGAAGAGTTAGAAAAATTCTTTGATAAACAAGTTCATATCGAGATGTTTGTTAAAGTAAATAAAGACTGGAGAAATAATTCGTTTCAATTAAGAAGATTCGGATATAATCAAAAATAAAAATTACACTTTATATATAAGTGAATAAGTATGAGTAATATTGTAGCCATAGTTGGAAGACCTAATGTAGGTAAATCTACTTTTTTTAACCGTTTAGTGCAAAGGCGAGAAGCTATTGTTGATTCGGTTTCTGGGGTAACACGTGACCGTAATTACGGGAAGAGTGAATGGAATGGAAAAGAATTTTCGGTAATTGATACCGGAGGTTACGTAAAAGGATCTGATGATATTTTTGAAGGAGAAATCCGTCGTCAGGTTGAATTAGCAATCGATGAAGCAGATGCAATTGTTTTTGTTGTTGATGTTGAAGAAGGAATTACTCCAATGGATGCGGAAGTTGCTAAATTATTAAGAAAAGTTACTAAACCTGTTATCTTAGCAGTTAATAAAGTTGATAATGCTAAACGTGAAAGCGATGCATTTGAATTTTATAACTTAGGATTAGGTGAATATTTTACTATTTCTGGAATGTCTGGAAGTGGAACAGGAGATTTATTAGATAAAATTGTTGAAGTTTTACCTGAGTTGCCTGAAGTTGATGAAAACCCTGAAGAATTACCTCGTTTTGCAGTTGTTGGACGTCCAAACGCTGGGAAATCAAGTTTCATTAATGCATTAATTGGTGAAGATCGTTTTGTGGTAACGGATATTGCAGGTACAACTCGTGATGCAATTGATACAAAATACAACCGTTTTGGATTTGAATTTAACTTAGTAGATACTGCCGGTATCCGTCGTAAAGCTAAAGTTAAAGAAGATTTAGAATTCTATTCTGTTATGCGTTCGGTACGTGCCATTGAGCATGCAGATGTTTGTATTTTAGTTATCGATGCAACTCGTGGGTTCGAAGGTCAGGACCAAAGTATTTTCTGGTTAGCTGAAAAAAACCGTAAAGGAATTGTAATATTAGTTAATAAGTGGGATTTAGTTGAAAAAGACACAATGACTACTGTTGAATATGAACGTAAAATTCGTGAGCAAATTTCTCCTTTTACAGATGTGCCAATTCTTTTTGTTTCAGCTTTAACTAAACAACGTTTATTAAAAGCTTTAGAAACTGCGGTTCATGTATTTGAAAGTAGAAAAAATCGTATTCCTACTTCTAAATTTAACGAAGTAATGTTGCCAATTATCGAGCGTAATCCGCCACCAGCAATTAAAGGAAAGTATATTAAAATTAAATATTGTATGCAATTACCAACAGATATTCCACAGTTTGTTTTCTTTGCTAATTTGCCACAATATGTAAAAGATCCGTACAAAAGATTTATTGAAAATAAACTACGTGAAATTTATGATTTCGAAGGAGTTCCAATCGATATCTATTTCCGTCAGAAGTAATAATAAAAAAACCTTTCTATATTTTAGAAAGGTTTTTTCTTTACTATGATTTTGTTTCAATTTCTTCTTGTACTTCTTCCCAGTCCAACATTAATTGTTCTAAGTCTTTTTTCTTTTTTTCATATTGAGAAAAGAAATTAGAGTCATTCATCAACTTTTCGTAATTCGCAGCTAAATCTTGATCATCTTTTTGGATTTTCTTTTCTAATTCTGAAATCTGACTTTCAATTTTACTCAGTTTATTCTGAAGTGTTTTAAGTTTTTTTTGATCTTCATAACTTAAAGATTTTACCTCTTTTTTCACTTCAGATTTAGAAGTTTTCACTTCATCAACTTTTTCAAATTCACGCATGTTTTCAACATTACGCTGTTCTAAGAAATAATTGATATCACCTAAATATTCCTTGATTTTTTCATCTTTGAATTCATACACTTTTTCTGACATTCCTTGTAAGAAATCACGATCGTGAGACACCAATAACAAAGTTCCTTCAAAGTTCTTTAAAGCAGCTTTTAAAACGTTTTTAGACTTAATATCTAAGTGATTCGTTGGCTCATCCATTAAAAGCACATTAATCGGACGTAAAAGCATTACACAAAGCGCCAAACGATTTCGCTCTCCTCCAGAAAGCACTTTCACTTTTTTCTCAACATCATCACCTCTGAAAAGGAACGCCCCTAACATATCACGTACTTTAGAACGATTGGTATCTGTAGCAGCATCAATCATCGTGTCTAAAATAGTTTTCTCACCATCTAAATACTCCGCTTGATTTTGAGCAAAATAACCTAATTGAACGTTATGACCAAGTTTAATTTCTCCAGTGTAATCAAACTCTTTCATAATTGCTTTAATGAAAGTAGATTTACCTTGTCCGTTTTGACCAACAAAAGCAATTTTTGATCCGCGTTCAACTAATAAATTAATGTCTGTTAAAATCTTCTTCTCATCAAAAGCTTTTGAAAAATGATTCGCTTCAATAACTACACGTCCTGGAACTACTGAAATCGGGAAATTTATGCTCATTACAGAGTTGTCATCTTCATCAACTTCGATACGTTCAACCTTATCTAATTTTTTAATTAAAGATTGAGCCATTGATGCTTTAGTGGCTTTCGCACGGAATTTAGAAATTAACTTTTCGGTTTCTTCAATTTTCTTTGCTTGATTTTTTTGGGCAGCTAATTGAATTTCACGTAATTCTTCACGCAAAACTAAATATTGTGAATACGGTTTATTGAAGTCGTAGATTTTTCCTAATGAAATCTCAATGGTACGATTGGTTACATTATCTAAGAACATTTTATCGTGTGAAACGATAACTACTGCTCCAGGAAATGTTTTTAAATAAGATTCCAACCAAATAATACTTTCGATATCTAAGTGGTTGGTTGGCTCATCTAAAAGCAATAAATCGTTATTTTGAAGTAATAATTTTGCTAATTCAATTCGCATTCTCCAACCTCCAGAAAAGGTTGCTGTTAGTTTATCGAAATCTTCACGTTTAAAACCTAAACCTAAAAGTACACGCTCGGTATTTCCAACATAATTATATCCACCAATAATTTCGAAATGATGCGTTAAGTCACTTAATTTTTCGATAATTACTGAATAAGTTTCACTTTCGTAATCGGTTCTTGTTGCTAATTGTTCATTAACATCTGCGATTTCTTTTTCAGTTTTTTTGATTTCTACAAAAGCTTGATAAGCTTCTTCAAGTACGGTTCTGCTCAAATCAAAATCTACATCTTGACGCAAAAAACCAATTTGTAAAGATTTTTCAGTTGCAATTGTTCCAGAATCTGGGGCAACATCGCGCGATAAGATTTTAAGCATGGTAGATTTACCTGCTCCGTTTTTTCCGACTAAACCAACGCGATCTCCAGCTCCTAATCTAAAAGTTACGCTTTCAAATAAATATTCTCCTGAAAAGGAAACTGATAAGTTATGTATGTTTAACATTTTTAAAATATATTGAACAACTATTTAAGTTGCATTTTTTTATAGTAACGATTGATGTCTACATTATTGTCTAAAGGAATTCCGAATTCGATTTTAGAAAATAATAAATCTGACAAATAGGGGCCAAGTAAAACACCTCTTGTACCTAATCCGTTTAGTAAATGAAGCTGTTTGTGTTTATAGTGTGTGCCTATTAACGGGCGACGATCTTTTACTGTTGGTCGAATTCCTGCCAAATGTTGAACAACTTCAAAATCACAATCAATTAATTCGCGCAAACCGGTAAGTAATTCTTCTTTGGCATCTTCTGTTGGATTATCTGTTTTATCTTGCCAATTGTAGGTTGCTCCAACTTTGTATAAATCATTTCCGAATGGAATAATAAAAACTCCTGACTTTACAATTTGTTTTAATTTTAATTCTGGAATTTTAACTATTAATAATTCACCTTTAGTTCCGTCAAGCGGTAAGTAATTAAAATATGGATTGTTAAGCATTGAAAAACCTTCAGCAAAAACAACATTCTTGTAAGCTTTTCCATCATATATTACATGATTTTCTTTAAAGTCTATAGTGTTATAATTAAAAGTTTCTACTTGCAGTAGGTTGTTATCTTTTAAAAACTTTTGATACGAAATTATAAAATTATTGACATCTAAAAATCCGGTTTTATAAACTTCACCAAATCCAAAATTCGAATTGATGTGATTTATCTTTTCATTAGAAATTTTATCATTTAAAAAATGACTTAATGTTGGTTGGTCACAGGCATGAAACCAATTATTTTGTTCTTCTACTGATGCGAATTTTCTAAATATTGGAAGTTCATACAAAAACTTTGTTTGTAATTGCTCTTCAATAGATTTATAAAATGGCATTGCTAAAGCCAGTTGCTCATCTGAATTCCAAATAGAAGTAAATCTTTTTAGAACAACCGGATTGAACATACCGCCTGCAATTTTAGAAGAAGTTCTTGTTTGGTTATCTATAACGGTAATGGTTTTGTTGTTTTTTAAGCAAAAATCTGAAAAACACAAACCTGCAATTCCTGCACCAACAATTAAATAATCTGTCATATTTCAAATATAAAAAAACTCTTATCGTAAGATAAGAGTTTTATATTAAGATTTTACAAAATTAGTAATTCCATAAATCATCTTCAAAGTTTCTCATAGATTCTTTAATGCGTTCAGCTTCTAATAATTGTTCCATCGCATTATTAGGGATATAATCTTCAATAGCTTCATCTCCTAATAAATTATCAGCTTTGTAAATAACTGCATTAAATTTACGAGCATTGAATAAATGATCGAAACTTATTTTTTGTGCAGGATTTCTTTCGTTATATGCGTAGTTTTGAAACAAAGTTTGTCTTGCATCTGGGAAGAATATCCAGAATAATTCTGTTGTTCTTTCTAAACCTTCTCTTCCTTTTGTGTTGATGTCTGTTACAACTGGTGCTAAACCAATTAAACGATACTTCATTTCTCCTGCGTTTCTGTCAAAATACCAAGATCCCATAATGTGGTATTCTTTAACATCTGCAGCGGTTAATTCTACTTGGTCAATATATTCCGCAGGAATAGCTTCACCCATATTTAAGTAGTCGTAACCCATTTCTGTCGTATCTGTACGATAGAACTTTTCATTCAATTTATTTACGTCAACTTTTGAACGGAAATTTTCATCGTTATATACTTCAGTAATATCCTTGTTTAGAACTGCTTCTTTAAGAATGTCAAATAATGGTTTTCTGTCAATAGTTGCACGTTTTGGAAAGTAGTAAACAAAATTTGCTCTTTCGTTTAAAGGAATTTTTTCCCAAACTTTCTTTTCAAAAAGGATGTCGTTTTCGTTTACCTTTTGATAACGAATAGGTCCATCTGAAGTGGCAAATATTTCTTCCATAGGTTTTAATCCTATTTCACTTGCAGATTCAGCGTTTAATAAACCTGATTGAGCAAACATTGCTGCACTTGAAAAAAGTGACAATGCTATTATTGATATTTTTTTAATTGTCATAATATTATATTTTAAATATTATTGTATTGTATAAACAACGTCTGTAGCAGGTTTCATTGTAATTGGTGCACCTGTCATTTTAGACTTAATGTTAGTGAAAATTACTTTGTCACCAGGTCTTAGATTTTCTGCTAAACGTTTAGCTTCATCGTTTAAACGAGTTCCGCCTCTTACTACTACAGATCCTTTAGGGAAAATAACAGTATATTCAGTAACATCTAATTTAACGTCAAAATCAAAATCTTCCATTTTTACCCCAACATTTACTAAACCTAAATTGTTGATTGAACCTTTTGGAGAATATTCTCCACGTACAGTTCCTCTTGGAGTAGGAATTGGTTTGATACGGAAAACTTTTTTGTCAGAAACAACTTTTCCGTCAGGTAAAGTTCCTGATGCTGTAATTGTAACTTCACGACCAGCTGTTGGTTTTAAAATATATTTACCATCACCTGTTTTTGTTAATCCTCCAACAGAAGAACTCACGTTAACTTTATCGTTAGATACACCTGCAAACGATACAGAAATTGGGTTGTCTAAACCTACGTAAACTACGTTCATCTTATCTGCAGCGATTGTTGCTGAATTAGGACGAGGAACAACTACATAATTTGAATTTTGTACTTGTACATCAATTGGTTTTCCTTCTTCAGTAAATGTAAATACACCTGTAATTTTGTGCTCACCAACAGAACCTGCTGTCATGTTCAATTCAACAATGCCGTTTGTAGTTTTAACTTTTCCACCGTTGATTACAACATTTGTTGGTACTGTTTTGTCATCATAACGACCTAAAACAACTTGTCCTTTAATAGGTTCTCCTGCAAAATATACCGATTTGTCTGTAATAACAAATGCACGGTAATTACTCATAGAAGCAGCTTGCTTTAAAGTGTTTCCTAAGAACATGTTGAATGCTTCTGCTTCAATTTCTCTTACGTCATTTTGTAATGCTGATAATTTAGCTAATGAAGCAACTGAAGGGAAACCTCTATAATGGTAATCTAAAAATGGTTTAGTGATACCTTGAGAGTCTGTTACATCTTCAGTATTGAATTTATCATCTAAATTCTCTACTAAAAATTTATAAGAAACATCAGTTCCTAATACTTTTTTAATATCTTCTTTATATTGTGCAAATTTAGCAATGATTTCGTTTCCTTTATCAGAATATCCGTCACCAGTAAACCATCCGTTATCAATTGCTTCACCTTTGTCCATTTGTTCATAAGGCAACTTACCAGTTTTCTCGTCGATAACTAAGTTCTTTGTTAGTGGTGCTTTTAATGAATCAATGTAAGTGTAAAATTCATTTGAAATTGCACTTATTTGTAAAGCTTTTTTATAATCTTCTTCGTAACGTGCTGGGTCATCATTTGCTCTGCTTCCCATTTGATCTAATAAAACCAAATTTTGAGTTTGAGCTATTTGATTTGATACTTCAAATTTTTCATTCATCAATCCAAAAGCGGTCAAAACTTCTTTAGACATATTAAGTGCCATCATTGCGATGAAAACTAAATACATCAAGTTGATCATCTTTTGTCTTGGGGTTTGTTTTCCTCCTGCCATTTCTAATTAGAATTTTTAAAGGTTAATACTAATTAGATGCTTTGCCCATAGCAGATAACATTCCACCATATACTGCATTTAAAGTTGACAAGTTTGAAGTCAACGACTGCATTTGTTCTTTTAACTTTAAGTTATTTTCTGCAACCTCGCGGTTGATATCTGCATTTTTAGTAGCGCTTTCTAATTGTGTTTTATACATTGCATTTAATGATTCTAACTGAGTTGCAGCTAAAGTCATTTCTTCTGCATATCTATTAGAAGATGCAACAGCGTCTACAGTTGGCGCAATACCTTTTGCTGCAGCTTCGAAATTTTTGATGCTATTGCTTAAGCTTGACATTAATTCGCCATCAATTTTTGCGTCTTTTAAGATCTTGTCTAATTTTTCAGATAACAATCCTCTTTCTTCTCCAGTAGGTGCTGAATGTGTAGCATAAGCTGGTGCAGATTGGAAAGATGATGCTGGTACTGCATTTTGATTAGAAACTCCTTGAGGTTGATTCACTGCAATTGGAGCAGATCCTGCAACCGAAGAAGTTTGAACAACACCACCAACTTGCATTTTACGAGGTTCTCCACCTTTTAATTCAGGGTAAACACGTGCCCAGTCTAATTCATCATCTACTGGTTCAAACGCTGAAATTGCGAAAATTAATGCTTCTACAACTAATCCAACAGTTAACATGTTATTTCCGTTGAATATCCATAATTCAATATGTGTAATTTTAAATAAAGCTCCAACAATTACAACTGCCGCACCCATACCGTAGCAGAAGTTCATTACTTTTTTTGGTATTGCCATAATTCTAATATTTGTTTAATCTTGTATATAGTTTTTTGTTTTCTCTTAAATTATCTTCCGCTTCTTCCGCTAGTTGGTGATTTGGTCTCTCCTAAGTTTGGTCCAGGTGCCGAAACAACGTTTCTGAATCCGATATAGCTACGAGAAGAATCTGCATTTTCTTTATCACGTGTAGAAACTCTTAAGAAATAAGAGATATCTCTCCATGAACCACCACGAACTA
Organism: uncultured Flavobacterium sp.; assembly: GCF_947632075.1. Classification (GTDB taxonomy): domain Bacteria; phylum Bacteroidota; class Bacteroidia; order Flavobacteriales; family Flavobacteriaceae; genus Flavobacterium. Next base: position 30,116 of record NZ_CANRNX010000016.1, on the reverse strand, counting down.
CTTTGAATGGATTAATTTCTGGGTTTTTATCTTTTGGTTTTAATGCAGCATTTAATAAATAAGCAGATTCGTCGTACGGAGTGCTTGTCCATTCAGCTACGTTACCAGCCATGTTATATAAATTATATCCATTTGGTTTATATGAACGAGCTTCAGCTGTAAATAATGCACCATCTTCAGCGTAATCTCCACGATCTGGTTTAAAGTTTGCTAAGAAACAAGCTTTTTCATCAGTTACATAAGGTCCGCCCCAAGGGTACATCCCTTTTTCAATTCCACCTCTTGCAGCATATTCCCATTCAGTTTCTGTAGGTAAACGGTATTCGTTTAATACTGTATTGAATCTACGAGATTTTAAATGTGCGTTTCTGTATAATGTTCTCCAAGCAGCAAAAGCTTTTGCTTGGTACCAATTAACACCAACTACTGGGTATTCACCGTAAGCTTCGTGCCAAAAGTACTCGTCATGCATAGGTTCATTATAAGAATAATTAAATTCTTTTACCCAACGAGTTGTGTCTGGATAAACATTAACAATTTCTGTTTTTAAATATTTAGAACGTCTATCTCTAGCGCTTGTACTATTGTCTCTTACTGCAGCTTCTTTGTCCATCCAAGAATATTTGAATTTCAATTTAGAAACGTCAAAAGATGGAACTCCAAAGAAAGAATCAGCTGATGGAATAGTTAATGAATCCATTACTTCTGTGTAATATTCGTCTGGGTAACGTTGTGGATCATCAATTAATCTAGCTCTTTTATTTAGCCTACGACCTGCATATTCGTCTTCGTCCATAGCCATGCTATAGTAGTTGTCGTACATATAGCGATCGTATGCTGATTGATTTTGATTTAAAGAAGGGTCTTCAACCTCTTGAAATGCAAATAATCCAATTCCTCCAGCGCTTGCATCCATTCCCATTTCATCAGCCATGATAGCTAAACGAGTACGGATAACTGAATCTTTAACATATTCAACAAATTTTCGGTATTGATTGTTAGTGATTTCAGTTTCATCCATGTAAAAAGAGCCAACAGTAACTGTTCTTGCAGGAGCATCTTGAGCACCTAATAAGTCTTCATAGGTGTTTCCCATTGTAAAAGTTCCTCCTGGAATGTAAGCCATACCTTGTGGCTTTTCAGTAATCCATCTTTTACCTTGTGCACCGTTTAGTAGCTCACCTCTGTCTCCAGAACCACAACTGAATAACAATGAAACAACTGCTGAAAGTGTAATGAACTTCTTCATATATTTCTTGGGGTTTATAATTTTAATTATTTCGAAAGCGTAAACCTATTTATTTATTTTCAATTATACAACGAAAACAAAAAAAAATTTAATTTTTATTTAACAATTATTCTTTTCTATGCAGTTATACCAATTGTTTCTTAACAGCACGCCACCATCTTTCAGGAATTACGTTTTGTAAAGCTAATTCATAATCGGCATAAGAACATGGAAATAAAACTTTACGTTCTGATGATAAATCATCTGTAAAAACTTCTGTTTCAATCCACCAACGATCTGAACGATCGCTTTTGTAAAAAATCAATTCTTGCTCTTCTAAAGGAACAATATATTTATAGTAAGAAATTTTGCTAATATAAGGATATTCGTTCATTCTGAAATTAAATCCTTCACAAAAATACCAGATTATTTGAGCTATTAACAAGCTTTCTCTGATATCATTGTTGATATTGAAAATTCCAAATGAACTAACTCGATCACTAATTCCTGAATATCGAGATAAAACACAAATTTCACGTCCATCAAAACCGTTTGGGTTGTATCGAGTAAAACTTCCTAAGTCTGCTGATTTAATTGCATTTAAATCTAAACTAACTACATCTGCATCTCGAAGAATTGGTTCGGTAATTTGAATGTTGTTTACAACTTCTCCTAAACGATAAGCTTCAAAATACATTTTATCAATCAAGTCAATTTCTTCTTGAGAATTGTAATACGTTTGATATCCTATGTTACTAAAATTCGATAAATTATTAGGTTCTTCAATGATTATCCTTGAAATAAAAGATTCCGAAGGGTTAATCATATCTGAAACTACATCAATTTTACTATCGATAGAAACGAAGTTTACCATTTGCTCAAGAACATCATATCCGCGATAAATTGCGTATGTTAAATCTTGAGATCCTCCTAAAACAATAGGAATTATTTTATTTTTTAATAAATCTGTAACTACATTTTTTAATAAAAAATAGGTGTCTTCTACAGAATTTCCTGCTTCAATTTGACCTAAATCTACCAAAGTAGAAGTCCAATTCCCGGGAAATAAACTGTAAAATTGTTTGCGAATATCAGTGAAATCTAAGTTGATTTTTGGCTGATTATTTCCTCTTGTTTCATTAACGGTTATCAATGCAAATGAAAAACCTTCTAATTCAGGAAAGTTTTCATCGGTATGAAAAGTCGTTTTTCTACCTAAAGAATGTCCAGGTAAATTTGTTACAAATTCAATTACTTCATTTGAAACAGGTTTCAAAAAATCGTAAATCATTTCCTATTTCTTTTTTGTAGTTGTTTTAGTTGCGGTGGTTTTCTTTGCTGGTGCTTTTTTAGTTGTTGTTGTTTTTTTAGCAACCGTTTTCTTAGCAGGAGCTTTTTCTTCGATTAACTTTTTAACCTCTTCCAGAGTCATTGCAGCAGCATCTACGTCTTTAGATAATTCAATTTTCACTTTACCTTGCAAAATAACTGAACGTCCCCAACGAGCTTTTTCCACACGAATTCCTTCATCTTCCCAATTATGGATAACCTTATCAATATCTTTTTGAATTTTCTCTTCAATTAATGTATTGATATCGTTTTGCGAAAGATTATCGAAATCGTATTTTTTATTCACGTTTATAAACACACCATTCCACTTAATAAAAGGACCAAATCTTCCAACTCCTTTCTGAACTGGCAATTCTTGGAAAGTAGCAATTGGCGCATCTGCTTTTTGTTTTTCTTTAATTAACTCAACAGCACGTTCCATATTCACATCTAACGGCTCTTCTCCTCTTGGTAGAGAAATAAAAATAGCACCATGACGCACATAAGGACCAAAACGTCCGTTATTAACCTCAACCTCTTCTCCTTCAAATTCACCTAAAGCTTTAGGTAATAAGAATAAAGTTAAAGCTTCATCTAAAGTAATAGTTCCAATATTTTGATCTGGACGCAAACTTGCAAATTGCTTTGCTTCGTCTTCAGCATCACCAATCTGAGCCATTGGTCCAAATTTCCCTAAACGAACAGAAATTGGTTTTCCTGATTTAGGATCTGTTCCTAAAATACGTTCACCTGATTCACGTTCTGCATTTTGCTCTACATCTTTTACAATTGGATGGAAATGACTATAAAAATCATTCATCATTTGTGTCCAATCTTCATTTCCGGCAGCAATCTCATCGAAATCTTCTTCAACTTTTGCCGTGAAATTATAATCTAAAATTGATGCGAAATTTTTAACTAAGAAGTCAGTTACAATAATTCCGATATCTGTTGGAACTAATTTTCCTTTATCTGCACCAACTTTTTCAGTTTGAATTGCCGACTTAATATCGTTACCTGCTAACTGAATAACTTCGTATTTACGCTCAGTTCCTTCTGTTGTTCCTTTTTCAACATAATTACGAGCTATAATTGTAGAAATGGTTGGCGCGTACGTAGACGGACGTCCAATTCCTAATTCTTCTAATTTCTTAACTAAAGCAGCTTCGGTATAACGAGCTGGTGGACGAGAAAAACGTTGTGTAGCTACAATTCCATTATTTAAAAGCTTTTCATTTACTTTTAAAGCTGGTAACATACCTTCTTGTTCTTCCTCATCATCATCATGACCTTCAAGATATACTTTTAAGAAACCTTCAAAAAGTAAAACTTCGCCGGTTGCATGAAAATGTTCGTTATGTTTATCTGCAATAATATTTACGTTTGTACGCTCCAATGCAGCATCGCTCATTTGTGAAGCTAATGTACGTTTCCAAATTAAATCGTATAAACGCGCTTGATCACGATCGATATTAACTGAATGGCGAGACATATCTGTAGGACGAATGGCCTCGTGCGCTTCTTGAGCTCCTTTAGCTTTTGTAGCATAAACACGCGGTTTACTAAATTCTGGTCCGTAAGATTTTATAATTTCAGCTTCAGCTGCAGTCATAGCATCTTGAGAAAGATTCACGCTATCTGTTCTCATATAAGTAATCAATCCGCTTTCGTATAAACGTTGAGCCAACATCATAGTTTGACCTACCGAATAATACAATTTACGAGAAGCTTCTTGTTGTAAAGTAGAAGTTGTAAAAGGCGCAGCTGGAGATTTTTTTGTAGGCTTAGTTTCTAAGTCTGAAACTTTAAACTGAGCACCTATATTTTGCTGTAAGAAGCTTTCTGCCTCTTCTCTTGTTTTGAAATTTTTTGGAAGTTTAGCTTTGAATGATTTTCCTTTTTCTGTAATAAACTCAGCAGTTACAGAAAATGAACTTTGCGGATCAAATGCATCGATTTCTTTTTCGCGTTCAACAATTAATCGAACCGAAACAGATTGTACACGACCTGCTGATAAACCTGTACGTACTTTTTTCCATAAAACAGGAGAAAGCTCATAACCAACCAATCGGTCTAAAACACGACGCGCTTGTTGTGCATTAACCAAATTATAGTCAATTTGCCTTGGGTTATCAATTGCCTTTAAAATAGCCGATTTTGTAATTTCATGGAAAACAATACGTTTGGTATTTTCGTCTTTTAGTTTCAATTCTTCCGCCAAGTGCCATGCAATCGCCTCACCCTCGCGGTCTTCATCGGACGCTAACCAAACCATTTCTGCTTTTTTTGCAAGGTCTTTCAGTTTTTTAACAACTGCTTTTTTATCAGGTGAAACTTCGTATTTTGGTTTGAAGTTATTTTCTATATCAATTCCCATTTCTTTTGCAGGAATATCTGCAATATGTCCGAAACTTGATTCAACCTGAAAATCTGAACCTAAAAATTTCTCTATCGTTTTTGCCTTAGCAGGCGACTCCACTATCACTAAATTCTTTGCCATTCTTCATTTTTTTGTGAGACAAAAATATAGGTTTTTTTTAATATAAAAGTTTTTTCATTTTAAATCGACCTTATTTTATCTACACCTTAATATATATATGTGTAAGAAAATTGAATTTTCAATCTGTTTTCTTAACTGTATTGATTTATGTTTTCTTGTAATTTGTTCTTAATTTCGTTAACCAAACCTTTAGGTTCTAAAACTTTAACTTCTTTTCCCATGGCTAAAAGTTCCATGATAAAATCGTAGGTTGGAATTAATTGTAAAGAAATGATAAATTTTTCATTTTCTTGTTCAATTAATTTTTGCGAAGCGTGTAACGGAAGTGTTTCTAAATAACGATATTGACTTTCGGTACATTCTATTTTTATGTTTTGAATTTCTTCGTCCGATTTTAAAATTCCGAAAACATGTTGGTATTCTTTTTCTACATCGAATGCGATTTTTTCAAAAGTTTCATCTTTCAAAAGTTCTAATTTTGAAATTCGATCTAAACTGAAAGACTTTATAATCCTATCTTTTAAATCTTTTGCTAATAAATACCAACGGTTTTTTGATTCTTTAATCGCAATTGGACAAATTTTTCGAATTGAACTTTTTCCACTTTCATTCAAAAAATTCATGTAGTTAATTTCCAACACATTTAAATTCTTAATGGCATTTAAAATTTCAGAAAAAAATTCCGTTCCGTTTGCTTTTCTTTTTTCTAAAAAAACGATTCCTTCGGTTTCATTAGAACTTTTAATTAAACTGGTAATCTCAATTGCCTCAAGTAAACGAATTTTTCCATCTTCTGAATGAATTTCTTTAATTTGATATTCGTTAGTTGAACGATTACAAATAATTTCAATTCCGAATAACGAATCGATTTCTTTTAAATCACGCTGAAAGGTTCGTTTTGAAATCACAAAATCTTCGTCAATTGTACTTTTGTTTTCTAATTTTCGAAGCACTTCGTCAAAATTTAATTGCGCACCATTTCTGAACATATCAACGATTAAAGCTAATCGACTAAAAAAAATATTTTTTGACATTACAGATTTCTTAAATAAGTAGATAATTCGTTTTTGAAAACCGAAATAGGCACGCCATGAGCCATTTCGTGATTGAATAAAATAGAAATTTGCGAATCGGTTTTATAAGTTTCTAAAAAAGACAGTGTTTTTTCATTAGGAACCACATCGTCTTTAGCGCCCAACAAAATAGTTATTTTAGTTTTTTGAAATTCTCCATTTGGAATTTCTTGCACAATCGGACGTTCCTTTAAAGCAGGGTTAAATAAAAAAGATGGTTTTTGCATTAATTGTGAAAGATAAAAACCAGCAAATCCTCCCATACTACTTCCGATAATTACATTGAAATCTTCGTTTTTATATTTTTCATAAACTAACGAAATGCAATTTTCATCTGTAAAATAATCTAAATCTGGCGTGATTACTTCTCCAAACTCTTCAAGAATCAATCGCTTCTCTGGACTTAGTTTACTTTCTAATCCGTGTAAATATAAAATTCTCATATTTCTATTTTTAAATGAATTGTAATATAAATTTTCAATAGCTTGAATTCCGAACAAATTTAATTTCCGAGTTCCTATTCCAGCAAAATTATAAGATGAAATTCGAGGTTCAGCTTCATATACCAAAAATTCGTTCTGATCAAAATTCCAATAATACCAACGTATTTCGTTCTGATCAAAAACATAAACACTTTTGTTAGAATCTATTGCCATTTGCACAGCCCAACCAGTTCCGCCTTTTACAAATTGTAAACCATCTTGTTTTTTAATACTTCCAATTGCAAAAATCTCATCGGAATTTTTAACCTGAAACCAATTTCTAGCTAACAAATTAATCATACGTTGGTAACGAAAACGTTGTAAAGTCTGGTTTGTTTTTTCAACCATTTTACAACCTTCAAGAAACTCATTTTGAGTGAGTTCTTTTTTGTTGTCTGAATGGTGGTGTTTGGTTTTGTAAGAATAGTTAATTGTTTTTACATGATAATTTTTTCCAATTTCTTGGAAATAAAAATCGGCTCCTTGAGCGCCACCAGAATGACAAATGAATGTTTTCATTTTGATTAAATTTGGATAAATGTACAAATTTCCAAACATCAAACGACAAGGAATGTCTTCTTTTAAAATTATTTGCATAATCTAAAATGACATCTTGTCATTGAAAAAAAATATATTGTATCTTTGCCAATTGATTAGTACACTTTTAGGCGATTTATGGAAAAGGTAATTGAAGAAAATAAACAAGGAACAAGCTTAGTTCTTGAACAAAAAGCAGATAACAAAAAGAAGCTTTTTATTGAAAGCTACGGATGTCAGATGAATTTTTCTGATAGTGAAATCGTTGCTTCAATTTTAGCAGATCAAGGATACAATACCACACAAAATTTAGAAGAAGCAGATTTAGTTTTAGTAAATACTTGTTCTATTAGAGATAAAGCCGAACAAACTGTTCGTAAACGTTTAGAAAAATATAATGCAGTTAAGAAAATAAATCCTGGAATGAAGGTTGGGGTTCTTGGTTGTATGGCTGAACGTTTAAAAAGTAAATTTTTAGAAGAGGAAAAAATTGTAGATATGGTTGTTGGGCCAGATGCGTACAAAGACATTCCAAATTTATTAGCAGATGTTGAAGAAGGTCGTGATGCTATAAATGTAATTCTTTCTAAAGAAGAAACTTATGGTGATATTGCACCTGTTCGTTTAAATTCAAACGGAGTAACTGCGTTTGTTTCAATTACTCGTGGTTGTGATAATATGTGTACTTTCTGCGTTGTTCCATTTACTCGTGGACGTGAACGTAGCCGTGAACCGAAAAGTATTATTGAAGAAATTCAAGATTTATCAGATAAAGGATTTAAAGAAGTTACTTTATTAGGTCAAAACGTAGATAGTTATTTATGGTATGGTGGCGGATTGAAAAAAGATTACGATAAAGCAACAGAAATGCAAAAAGCAACAGCAGTTGATTTCGCTCAGTTGTTAGATTCTTGTGCTTCGCAATTCCCAAAAATGCGTTTCCGTTTCTCTACTTCAAATCCACAAGACATGCACGACGAAGTATTACATGTAATGGCTAAACATCATAATATTTGTAAATACATTCACTTACCTGTACAGTCTGGATCTACTCGTATTTTAAAAGAAATGAACCGTCAGCACACACGTGAAGAATATATGGAATTAGTAGATCGCATCTACAAAATTGTTCCAGGAATTTCTTTATCTCAAGATATGATTACAGGTTTCCCAACAGAAACTGAAGAAGATCACCAAGATACTCTATCTTTAATGAAATATGTAAGATATGACTTTGGTTATATGTTCGCTTATTCTGAAAGACCAGGAACTTTAGCTGCTCGTAAATTAGAAGATGACGTTCCGGAAGAAGTTAAAAAACGTAGATTACAAGAAATTGTAGATTTACAACAAGGTATTGCATTAGAAAGAACTAAACGTTTTGTTGGAGAAACAGTTGAAGTTTTAATTGAAAAAACTTCTAAAAAATCTGATGAACATTGGTCTGGAAGAAATTCTCAAAACACTACAGTAGTTTTTCCTAAAGAAAATTATAAAGAAGGCGATTTTGTTAATGTAAAAATTACAGATTGTACATCAGCTACCTTAATTGGTGATGCTATTGGTTACAGTGAAATGCAATAATCAACTAAATTTAAAAAATGGAAAACATTCAATCCATAAAACAAAGATTTGGAATTATCGGAAACGATCCGAAATTAAATCGGGCACTTGAAAAAGCCATTCAAGTAGCCCCGACAGATATTTCTGTTTTGGTAACCGGAGAAAGTGGTGTGGGTAAAGAGAGTATTCCTAAAATTATACATGCACTTTCACACAGAAAACACGGTAAATATATTGCCGTGAACTGTGGTGCAATTCCGGAAGGAACCATTGATTCTGAACTTTTTGGACACGAAAAAGGAGCATTTACCGGAGCTGTTGGTTCACGTGAAGGTTATTTTGAAGTAGCAAATGGCGGAACTATTTTTTTAGACGAAGTTGGTGAGTTACCCTTAACAACACAAGTTCGATTATTACGTGTTTTAGAAAACGGAGAATATATGAAAGTAGGTTCTTCTAAAGTTGAAAAAACAGATGTTCGAATTGTAGCAGCTACAAACGTAAAAATGTTTGAAGCTATTGAAAAAGGTAAATTCAGAGAAGATTTATACTATCGTTTAAGTACGGTTGAAATCACCTTACCTCCACTAAGAGAGCGTGGAGATGACATTCATTTATTATTCAGAAAGTTTTCTTCAGATTTTGCACACAAATATAAAATGCCTCCGATTAAGTTGTCAGATCAGGCTGCGGCTTATTTGAAACAATATCGTTGGGATGGAAATATCAGACAATTAAGAAATATTGCTGAACAAATTTCGGTTATCGAAACTGAAAGAGAGATTAGTTTAGAAACTATTCAATCGTATTTACCAAATCGCAATAAACAATTACCTTCTGTTGTAGAAAGTAAAAAAGCAGAAAGTGATTTTAGTAATGAAAGAGAGATTTTATACAAAGTGCTTTTCGATATGAAAAGTGACTTAAACGATTTGAAAAAGTTAACTTTAGAATTGATGAAAAACGGGACTTCGTCAAACGTTCAAGAAAACAATAAATCTTTAATTCAGAAAATTTATGGTCAAAACGATGAAGTTTCTGAAATTGAAAAAAATCATTCTCGCATTTATGAAAGTCAGCCTGCACAAACTTTTGTAGAAGAAGTTGATGAAGATGATAATGAGTTTGAATCTTATTTAATTGCTGAAACAGTGGATGATGAAGATGAAAATTTACGTTTAGATGAAAAAGAACTTCAGTTAATTAAAAAAGCTTTAGAAAGAAACAACGGTAAGCGTAAAGCTGCGGCTGATGAATTAGGAATTTCTGAACGCACTTTATACCGAAAAATTAAACAATATGATTTATAAAAACATCATAAAAAAAATAAGCTTGTTGAGTTTAGTAACCTTTTTTTCATTATTTTTAAACGGTTGCGGAGCGTATAATTTTACCGGAACTGGAAAAATTGATGCGAATACTTTTCAAGTTAATAACTTTTTGAATAACGCTGAATTAGTTGAGCCTGGAATTGATCGATTGTTTACAATTGCTTTACAAGATTTAATTGTAAATCAAACAAGTTTAAACTTAACAAATACAGGAGGAGATTTAGTGTATGAAGGAGAGATAACCGAATATAGAATTTCTCCGATGACTGCAACAGCAGAACAAACTGCAGCACAAAACAGACTTTATATTTCTGTTCAAGTTCGTTTTACAAATAAAAATGTTCCTGAAGATGATTTTGATAAAGCTTTTTCGTTTTTCTATGATTATCCTGCAAACGATCAGTTAACAGGTCCAACATTGTCGGCTGCATTAGATGTTATTTTTGAACGAATTACACAAGATGTTTTTAACGCTTCATTAGCAAAATGGTAATAAATTGAATCTTACAGAATTTACATATAAGTTAAATCATCCTGAAAATATTTCAGAAACAGACGGCGAAAATCTTTTACAGATTATCGAAGAGTTTCCGTATTTTCAGTCGGCTCGCGCATTATATTTAAAAAGTCTTCATACACAAAGAAGCTATTTATATAACAACGAACTAAAAAAAACAGCTGCATACACTACAGATAGAGATGTTTTATTTGACTTAATTATCTCTGAAGATTTCATAACATATAAACCAATTAATATTGAAGAAGTTGAGGTTTTTGACGAAATGTTAATCGAATACAAAAAGCCTGAACCTACTTTAGAAGAAAATATTGAAAAGTCGATTTTATCAACTATTGCTTATATCGAAGATACTGAGAAAGAAGATGAAATAATTTCGAAGATTGAAACCAAAATAATTTCTAAGTCAGAGAAAACAAGTGTTGAAGTCGAAGCAATTCAAGAAATTGAAGAAAAATTAGAAATTGGCAAACCATTGCCATTTCAAGAAAATGAAAAACATTCTTTTTCTGAATGGTTAAAGCTTACTAAAGCTCAACCAATTGAAAGAAACGAAGAAACTTCTGAAGAGAACAAGGAAGATGAAGCGCATCAAGAAGAAATTATTGACGAATCAAAACAGAAAAAACTCGAGCTTATAGATCGGTTTATAGAAACTAATCCTAAGATTGTGCCTTCAAAATCAGCACCTCAAGTAACTATAAATATTGAGAAAAGTGAAGAAGATTCATCTTTATTGATGACAGAAACTTTAGCGAAAATTTATTTAGAACAAAAAAAATATCAAAAAGCTATACAAGCTTATCAAATATTAATTTTGAAATATCCAGAAAAAAGTGTTTTATTTGCACAGCATATAGAAGATATTAAAGCTTTACAACAATATAATAATTAAACCATGAATTCATTTACAATCTTTCTAGTGTTAATCACTATCGTATCTTTGTTATTAATCGTCGTAATTATGATTCAAAATCCAAAAGGAGGAGGTTTAGATTCATCATTAGGAGGTTCTACTAACATTGGAGGTGTACAAAACACTAATAAATTTTTAGACAAAAGTACTTGGACTTTAGCATTTGCATTATTAGCATTAGTACTTTTATCAAGTTTAAGTTTCACAAGCGGTAATTATGGAGATTCTAAAATTTTAGACGAAAATGCTGAATTACCTGTAGCACCAGTTGCATTACCAGCAGCTACAACTGAGACATCTTCAGAAACTGCGCCAGCTCAATCTGAAACAATCACTATTGAATCTAACGAATCGACTGCAAATTAGTCAATTTAAAATAGTTTTAAAGTGCCAACCTGTCAGGGTTGGCATTTTTTTTTATACAAAATCTTATTTTTTTCAAATGGCATAATTTGTGTATTTAACCTTTTACTTAATATAATTATATAAACTAATATAAATCATTTCATTATGGCATTAAACATCAAACCACTTGCAGACCGAGTGATTATTGAACCGGCTGCTGCTGAGACACAAACAGCTTCTGGAATTATTATTCCTGACACTGCAAAAGAAAAACCTCAAAAAGGTACTGTGGTTGCTGTAGGAAACGGTAAAAAAGATGAACCTTTAACGGTTAAAGTTGGTGATACTGTTTTGTACGGTAAATACGCAGGTACTGAGTTAAAATTAGAAGGTACAAATTACCTAATCATGCGTGAAGAAGACATTTTAGCAATTATTTAATCAACATTAACTAAACAAAATATAAAATGGCAAAAGATATAAAATTTGATATTGAAGCTCGTGACGGTTTAAAACGCGGAGTTGATGCATTAGCAAATGCTGTAAAAGTAACTTTGGGTCCTAAAGGACGTAACGTAATTATTTCTAAATCTTTCGGTGCTCCACACGTAACTAAAGATGGTGTTTCTGTTGCAAAAGAAATTGAATTAGCAGATACATTAGAAAACATGGGAGCTCAAATGGTTAAAGAAGTAGCTTCTAAAACTAACGATTTAGCTGGAGACGGTACTACAACTGCTACAGTTTTAGCTCAAGCTATCGTTAAAGAAGGTTTGAAAAACGTTGCTGCTGGTGCAAATCCAATGGATTTAAAGCGTGGAATTGATAAAGCTGTTGAAGCAATTGTTGCAGATTTAAAAAATCAAGCACAAGAAGTAGGTTCAAACACTAATAAAATCAAACAAGTTGCTTCTATTTCTGCTAACAATGACGAAGTAATTGGAGATTTAATTGCTGCCACTTTCGAAAAAGTTGGTAAAGAAGGTGTTATCACAGTTGAAGAAGCTAAAGGAACGGACACTTACGTTGACGTAGTTGAAGGTATGCAATTTGACAGAGGATATTTATCACCATATTTCGTTACGAATCCAGAGAAAATGGAAACGGAATTTGATAATCCTTATATCTTATTATACGATAAAAAAATATCTTCATTAAAAGAATTATTACCTGTTTTAGAGCCAGTAGCTCAATCTGGTAAACCTTTATTAATCATCGCTGAAGATGTTGATGGAGAAGCTTTATCTACTTTAGTAGTAAATAAATTACGTGGTGCTTTAAAAATTGCTGCTGTTAAAGCTCCAGGTTTCGGAGACAGAAGAAAAGCAATGTTAGAAGATATTGCTATTTTAACTGGTGGAACTGTTATTGCTGAAGAAAGCGGATACAACTTAGAAAACGCTACTTTAGAAATGTTAGGAACTGCTGAAAAAGTTTCTATTGATAAAGATAATACTACAATCGTAAACGGAGCAGGTTCTGCAGACATGATCAAAAATCGTGTAAACCAGATCAAAGCTCAAATGGAAACTACAACTTCTGATTACGATCGTGAGAAGTTACAAGAACGTTTAGCTAAATTGGCTGGTGGTGTTGCTGTATTGTATGTTGGAGCAGCTTCTGAAGTTGAAATGAAAGAGAAAAAAGACCGTGTTGATGATGCTTTACATGCAACTCGTGCAGCAGTTGAAGAAGGAATTGTTGCTGGTGGTGGTGTAGCTTTATTAAGAGCAAAATCGGCTTTAACTAACATTGAATTCAACAATGAGGATGAAAAAACAGGAGTTCAAATTGTATCACGTGCAATTGAGTCACCATTACGTACAATTGTTGAAAATGCTGGTTTAGAAGGTTCTGTAATTGTTTCAAAAGTTTCTGAAGGAACAGGTAACTTTGGGTACAATGCAAAAACTGATGAATACGTAGATATGTTTGCTGCTGGAGTAATCGATCCTAAAAAAGTAACTCGTGTTGCATTAGAAAATGCAGCTTCAGTTTCTGGAATGATTTTAACAACAGAATGTGCATTAATTGATATTAAAGAAGAAGGTGGAGCTGCTATGCCAATGGGTGGCGGAATGCCTGGAATGATGTAATATCAATCTTTATAAAGTTAAATTATCCTCGATTAGATTTGTTTCTTTTCGAGGATATTTTTTTATAATTATTATTTAAGATGATTTTCAGAATTTCCACTAAAAAAGATACATTTGTAAAAAAATAATCATTTATGATTCGTAAAATTTTCAAATTTGTATTAAAAGTAATTCTTTGGTTTTTAGGACTTTCAATAGGTTCAACCATTTTATTCAAATTTGTACCAATTCCTTTTACTCCGCTAATGTTCATTAGAAGCTATGAACAAATTGCCGCAGGTGACCAATTGGTTTGGAAACACGATTGGGTAAGTATCGATAATATGTCGGTAAACATTCAGAAGGCAGTTATTGCAAGTGAAGATGGCAAATTTACCTCACATAATGGATTTGATTTTGACGCTATTGAAAAGGCTTACAAGAATAATCAAAAAGGAAAACGAATAAAAGGAGGAAGTACAATTACTCAGCAAACTGCTAAAAATGTTTTCCTTTGGCCGGGCAGAAGTATGGTACGAAAAGCTTTTGAAGCCTATTTTACTCTTTTAATCGAGGTGATTTGGGGGAAAGAGCGCATCATGGAAGTATATTTGAATTCTATAGAAATGGGAAATGGAATTTATGGAATTGAAGCAGCTTCTCAACATTGGTTCGGAAAATCTGCAAATAAACTCACTAAAAAAGAAGCCGCAGCTATTGCAGCCATTCTTCCAAATCCAAGAAAATATAAAGCAACCAATTCTTCGAATTACATAAACAGACGAAAAAATGCAATTGTAAGACAAATGAATTTGTATGCAAATCCAGATTATAATAAATAAGCTATCAGTTGATAGCTTTTTATTTTAGAAATTAAATCGCAGTTGAATAAGTTTAGGTTTACTTTCTTGATTATTTAAGTTTGTCACAGAAACACCAATTAAACGAACAGATTCTCGTAATTTTTCTTGATAAAGTAACTTTAGTGAAGTATCAAAAATCAAATCTTTATTCGAGATAAAATAAGGTAAAGTTTCACTTCTGGTTTGAACAGAAAAATCACTGTATTTGATTTTTAAGGTAATTGTTTTTCCAGAAATACCACGTTTTTTTAATCGAAATTCAAGTTCTTCAGCAATAAAAAATAATTTGTCTTTAAGGAAAATTTCTGAAGTTAAGTTTGTTTCAAAAGTTCGTTCAGCAGCAATTGATTTTGGAATTCGATTTGCTTGAACTGCTGAATTATGAATTCCTCTTGAAATATTATAATAATGCTGAGCTGAATTTCCGAAATGTTCTTCTAAAAATTCTAATGATTTTTGTTTTAGATCATAACCTGTAAAAATCCCTAAATGATACATTTTATCAGCGGTTTTTTGTCCAACTCCAAAAAACTTTTTTATTTCTAATTGTTCAATAAAAGATTCAATTTCAGAAGGATTGATTGTTTTTTGGCCGTTAGGTTTGTTATAATCTGAAGCTATTTTAGCAATGAATTTATTAGATGAAATTCCTGCAGAAGCTGTTAATCCTGTTTTTTGATAAATTTTATTTCGAATTTCTTCCGCTATTAAACTGGCGCTTTTCATGCCTTTTTTATTGATGGTAACATCTAAAAAAGCTTCATCCAAAGCAAGAGGTTCAACCAAATCTGTATATTCATAAAATACAGAACGAATCATGTTCGAAACTTCTTTATATCGTTCAAATCTTGGTTTTACAAAAATTAATTCAGGACAACGTTTAATAGCTAACTTACCTGGCATTGCACTTCGAACTCCAAATTTTCTGGCTTCATAACTTGCAGCAGAAATAACTCCACGAACTTCATTTCCGCCTACAGCAATTGGTAATCCACGTAATTCGGGATTATCAAGCTGCTCTACAGAAGCATAAAACGCGTCCATATCAACGTGTATGATTTTTCGTGTGGTCATTTTATAATAAAAAAAGAATCTCTAAAAAGAGATTCTCAAATTTATGAAGTATTTTTTACTTTCTTGGTGGAAAGAAAAAATGAGTTGGATATTGTTTAAAGTGACTCCAAACAGATTTTTGAAGTGAGAAAACTTCGAAGATTGGAATATCTCTTGAGCGTAAAGCTAAACCTAAAGAAAGTGCAAAGCTTACAATAAAGTTAAAAAATCCGATTAAAACTAAACCAATTAAACACCATAACCAAGTTGAAAGCGTTATGGCAAAATCGGCACCATAAGCTCCTAAAGCAATGTTGCCACTGGCAAATGTGATGTGACGAATATCTAAATTTAAACCTAAGAACATTCCAATTGAATGGGTGCTTCCCATAAAGACACCGAACCAAAGATTTGAAACAATTCCTGGCCATTTTTCTTCAAGCCAACCAGCCAATTTTGCAGTTTTAGAAATACCTAAAGTTCTTTTTAAAAATGGATTTTCTTGAATTCTATAATACACTTGATTGTGTTTGTTTTTATTTGAAACGTTTCCTGAGATAATTCCAGATAAAAATAAAAATACACCAGCAATACAGGCATGGAAAATAGCTGCCGATTTTATAGGACTGATATCATCTAATAAAGTATGCCATTTGGTATCTGTAATATTAATTCCGGTCGATAAATCAATGAGCCAAATTAGTAATAAAGCTACCGGAAATGCTAAAATAACGTTTCCTACGAAGGCTATAAACTGAGAACGGAATAAACGTGCAAATAAATGTGCGAAAGCCTTGTGTTTTTCAGATGCTTTTTCGTTTGATTTTAAACCTTCTTCAATAACTTTAATTAAAGTAGAGGCTGTCATCGCTGGTTGTTTCGTAGCTAAAGTAAATCCAAAAAGATAAATCAGTGTAAATCCAATGGAATAGTTTAAGCTATAAATAAAAGCAAATCCAAAATCGCTGGTGTCTGCTTTCGACATTAATACTTTTATTACACACAAAAAACCAACAATAAATCCTCCGCCCAAAGCACCTTTGAACATTTTTAAATATTCATTAGATGATTCTGTTATATAATGTTCACCTGTTTTTGCTGTATGTTGGGTGATCTCGTATGAGATTAATTGTGTGCTTTCTCCAATTAATTTTTTTATGTTGTTTTTGTAACAATTATATTCAATTAATTTTAAAGCCAGATTAATAGATTGTACGGTTTTATCTTGTGACTCACGAACTACAAACAATGATAATAAAATTTCAACTCGAGCTAATTGTTGTCTAATTCTTAATAAGCTTTGGTTTACCTTCATGGTAATTCCGTATTTGGAACTGTTTTTGAAGGCTTGTTTTACAAAATCTACACACTGCTTATGTAGAATTATTAATTGTTTGTAATTTAAATCATTCGGTTCAACATATAGAATGTCTTCATTTCTAAGTTGCTTTTCAATTTCAAGAAATTCATTTTCTAAACCTAAAAATGGACTTTCTAAATGATTGTATTCTGGAACCATTCGAATGATACTTGTTTCCATAGCCCGCCCACTCATTCGTTGCGTAATAATTCCTAAAGCATACATTACTTCAGACAATGCTCCTTTTTTCTCTTTATGAGATGTAAATATATCTGAAAATTGAAGTACTTCAAATAATTCAACTAATTCTATAAATGGAATTTTATTAATCCAAATGAAATCTGTTTCTTTATAAAATACCTGATTTAAAACATATTCTAATGTTTGTTTTTCAGGCTGATATGGTAATATTTTAAGAGAAATACGTTTTCTAATTTCATAAACAAAATCAGAATCTTGAATAATTCCTGCATCTGAAATCAATCTACTAAATGATCTGTCTTTCAGTAAATTTTTAATGTATTCAGAGAAGATAACTCTATAATTTTCATTTTCAATAAAAAAAGCGACCAAATCAATCAGAGTGATACTTTTAATTTTGGTTGGTTTTTCAGGTCGAAAATAGGCAACTAACTCATATAAAAAAATGAAATCGTTAGGAAACAAGACCTCATTATTAACAATGTGTTTTTCGAAAATTTCTGAAATTGAAGATGGTTTATTTTGCTTTCTAAATAATTTCATATTAAAATTTTTAAGACGATATTTGAATTCCTAAAACAAAACGAATGCTTGAAATAGAAAGAAAATACAAGGCTAAAAATAGTACTTTTTTAGATGATAGTAAAGTTTCATATAAAATAAAACAAGGATATTTAAATTCCTCGCCTGAACGTACGGTAAGAATCCGCACTAAAAACGATAAAGGTTTTATTACCATTAAGGGAAAAAGTGATCAAAGTGGAACTACTCGTTTCGAGTGGGAAAAAGAAATTCCGTATGAAGAAGCTTTAACACTTCTAAATTTGTGTGAAGATTTTATAATTGAAAAAACAAGGTATGTGATTAATTATCAGGAATATGTTTTTGAAGTTGATGTTTTTGAAGGGAAAAATTCAGGTTTGATTATTGTTGAGGTTGAATTAAATAATGAAAATGATAAAGTAGTTTTACCAGATTGGGTAGGTGAAGAAATAACTGGCGACGAAAGATATTATAATTCATATATTAGTAATCACCCGTTTGAAAACTGGAAATAGATTTTTTAAAAGATTCTATTAAAAATGTTATAAAAACTAAATATTAGCGACTTATTGGTTTAAACTTTTAAGTCGCTTTTTTTGTATTTTTGATTTATGAAAAAGATATTATTCCTATTTACATTTTTTATTGCTTTATTAGCTAAGGCTCAAAACATTGAGGTTCAGGGTAAAGTAGTGTCAACTTCTAAGCAACCCATTGAAGGAGTTTCTGTTTTATTACTTCAGAAAAAAGATTCAACAGTTGTTCAATACGCAATTTCAGATGCCATTGGAGTTTTTAATTTAAAAATTAAACCAACCAATCAGCCTTCTTTTTTAGTTTTCAATTTATTGGGTTATGAAGATAAATCTATCGATTTTGAAAATATTTCTGAATCTAAAAACTTAGGTGAAGTTACATTGGAAGAACTTTCTGACCAGCTTTCTGAATTGGTTATTGTAACCGATGTTCCGATTCGTGTAAAACAAGATACCTTAGAATTTAATGCAGCTTCGTTTAAAGTACGTCCAGACGCAAATGTAGAGGCTTTACTTAAAGAATTACCCGGTGTTGAAATTGATGCTGATAAAAAAATTACAGTAAACGGACAAAATGTAAGTCAGATTTTGGTTAATGGAAAACCATTTTTTGACAAAGATGGTTCGGTAGTTTTGCAGAATCTTCCGGCCGATATTATTAAAAAAATACAAGTAACAGACGCGAAAACCAAAACAGAAGAGTTTTCGGGTAAACGAGCTAAGAGTGAAGACGCAAGTATCAATTTCACTATTGATGAGAAAAATAACCAAGGGCTGTTTGGTAAACTTATGGCGGGTTACGGAAGTGATGATCGATATGAATCAAGCGGGTTGATTAATTATTTTAAAGGGAATAGAAAAATTTCTGTTTTAGGTTCATCAAACAATATTAATGCAACAGGTTTTTCAATGGACGGAGTTTTCGATAATATGGGTGGCGGACGTAGTCAGTTTAATAGTTTCGGAGGTCGTTCAAGTGGAGGTTTAGGTACAGGTTCTGGTACCGGAATTACAAGAACTAATATGTTAGGTTTTAATTATTCCGATCAGTTTTTTACCGATTTAGATGTGAACGCAAGTTATTATTTAAACGATACAAGAAACGAAAATTCCAATCGTTCGCGTGTTGTAAATCTACTTCCTGATGGAGATTTTATTACAGAATCTGAAAGTTATCGAGTGAGTGATAATTTAAATCATAATGCAAATTTCAATTTAGAGTATAAATTCAATCCAACAACAAAAATATTTATTGAACCTACTTTATCTAAATCTAAAAATATTTTAGATTCTGAATCAAGTTCTGTTTCAATGGATGAAGGTGGTGAGTTGTTTAACACAAGCAACGGAATAAGTCATTCTGAGACTGAAACTTTTAATTTCAAAAACTCAATTCAATTTAATAAAGTGTTAGATAAGAATGGAAAAAATTTCAGTGTTAGTTTTGATAATGCTAATTCTAAAACTTCTGGTTTTGGAAGAACCAATTCTGAAACAATTTTCTATCAAGGTTCACAATCAGATGATCTTCGAAATCAAAAAAATGATACCCGAAGTACAAATGATTCGTACACATTAAATGCAACTTACACTCAGCCGTTGTTACAAAATACCGAATTAAACTTGGGCTATACATTTAACTATAATCAAGATACAGATGTTTTGCAAACCTATGATTTTGATCCTATAACTAATGAATTTTCTGAAGTTAGTGAATTATATTCAAGTTCTACAAAAAATACAAGTGCAGCTTCAACTCCTTTTTTTGGATTAAATTATAACACTAAAGAATTAATTTTAGATTTTAAATCGGGAGTTCGAATTGATAATTTTAATGCAAAAGCTTGGTATTTAAATCAAGAATATCAAGTAGATCGTAACTATGTTTCACCTAATTTATCTGCAAATATGCGCTACAAAGTTACCGATTCAAAAACATTATCAGTGCGTTATAACTATTCGGTTTCAAATCCTACAGCTAGTCAAATTTTACCTTACGAGCGTTTTAATAATCCATTAAATACTTTTGTAGGAAATGCAGATTTAGATCAAGCAAAAAATCATTCGTTCAGTTTAAGTTTACGAGATTATAATTTTCAAATGCGAACCGGTTGGGCAGTTGGAATTTATGGAAATGCATACAATTCACAAATTGTTTCAACTTCAGTTTTTGATGAAAATAGAAAACGTACAACTACTTATCAAAACGTTTCAGGTGCTTATACAGTAGGATTATTTTCGAATTATAATAAATCAAAAAAAATAGATGCACATAGTTTTCGTTACGGTGCTGGTTTGCGTGTCGATTACGGATTATCGAAAGGATTTACAGATAATATTTTGTACGAAAACAACACTTTTAGGTTAATTCTAAGAGTTTACGGATCTTATGATTATGGCGAGTTTTTAACTATTGCTCCATCTTACGAATTAAGTTATACCAGTAACACGTATTCTAATTATCAAATTAGTGAAACCGATTATGTAATTCATCGAGCAAGTTTACAAACCACAACTTATTGGCCAAAAAATGTGGTTTGGGGTAATGATTTCGGTTATACATACAACACGAATATTGCTCAAGGTTTTAAAAAAGATTTCTTTTTGTGGAATACCAGTTTAGGATATGAATTTCTTAATCAAGCATTAACTGCGAGAGTTAAAGTTTACGATATTCTTAATCAAAACACAGGTACAAGAAGAACAGTAAGTCCGACTGCGATTTCAGATCAAGAAAACACTGTTTTAAAAAGATATGTGATGTTTTCTTTAACTTTCAAATTTGATAAGTTTGGAACAGAAAAAGCATCAAATCAAAATCGACCTTCGAATCGAGGTTCACGAGGTGATCGATCTTCAGGTAGTATGAGAAGAATGTAGAAAAAAGCAACTATTTAGTAGTTGCTTTTTTTTTGTTAAAAAAATCACTTTATTTGTGTAAACCTAAATTATAATATGAATAAAATATTCTTTTTAACAATTGTTTTCTTTTTTGGAACAATTTCTTTATTTGCTCAGAAAAGCTTTTCCATAAAAGGAAAGATATCTGACGAGAACAAAAAACCTTTAGAGGCTGTTATTGTTTATCTTTCTCAAGCAAACGATTCAACGCTGATTAATTACACCATTACAAACACAAAAGGTGAATTCGATTTGCAAACTAATGTGGTAGATGTACCAAGTTTTGTAGTTGCGAGTTTGTTGGGCTATACAGATTATTCTAAAAGGTTTGAATTTATTTCTGATCACATTCAGTTAGGTGAAATTTTTCTTACTGAAGATTCTAATGTTTTAGACGAAATGGTTATTAAAGCTGATGTTGCACCAATTCGCGTTAAACAAGATACCATTGAGTTCAACGCTGCTTCATTTAAGGTTCGGCCAGATGCTAACGTAAAAACCTTGTTAGAGCAATTGCCAGGCGTTACAGTAGATGCCGATGGAAAGATAAAATATAATGGTAAAGAAGTTCCGAATATTTTAGTTAATGGGAAACCTTTTTTTGGTGCCGACGGTAAAATTGCAATTGAAAATTTGCCTGCAGATATTATTAATAAGGTTCAAGTTTCAGATTATAAAACTAAAGAAGAAAAGATTTCTGGTAAAACAAGTGATGGTGAATCAGTTTCTATAAACTTAACTATTGATGAAGATAAAAATAAAGGTTTTTTTGGTAGAATAAATGGTGGAATTGGAACAGATGATCGATACGAATCTTCATTATTAGCTAATTATTTTAATGGAGATACAAAGGTTAGCGTTCTTGCATCTTCAAATAATATTAATTCTACCGGATTTTCTATGGATGAAGTGTTTGATAATATGCGAGGAGGTAGAAATTCTTGGTCATATAATTCATCTTTTATCGATCAATTTTCTACAAATACTGGTATAACTACTTCTAATTTATTAGGACTAAATTATAACGATTCTTTTAAAGATAAAATTGATGTTTCCGCAAGTTACGTTTTAAATAATCAGGATAATGAAACTAAATCAACGAGCAGATCTGTAAGTTTATTGCCAGAAAACCCGGTGGTAACTTTAAATGAAAATAGTAGTTTGAACTTTAAAGATGAGCACAAATTTAATTTTGATTTTGAAATAAAAATCGATTCAACTTCAACTTTAGCTTTTGTGCCTATTTATGAAATAAATTCGAACAGAAGTCATTATAATTCACGTTCAGAGTCTTTTGATTTTGAAGATAATTTATTAAACAAATCTTCAATTATTAGATCAACAAAATCTGATGGTCAAAAATTCGCGAATGAATTAATATATAACAAACGATTTAAAAATAAAACTTCGATAACTGTAAACTTTGAAAATAAAAATTCAAAAGATAAAATTTTTGCTCAGAATAATGCAAGCACAATCTTTTTTGAAGGTGTAAATCCTAATGACACGCGTAATCAAAATTGGTTTACTAATTCGCATAAAGATTCATACGATTTAGAATTAGAATATCGAATTCCAATTACTAAAAAACAAACTATAACTGTTGGTGGAGGTTATGTAAATTCACTCGATGTGGATAATAAAGAAACTTTTGATTATAATACAGTTACAGAGCAATATTCGAATTTTAACGAATTACAGTCGTTTAAAAATCGATTTGAAGTAAACGAAATTAAATCAGGTATTGAGTACGAATACAAATATGATAAAGGTTATTTTAGTTTAAACTTAGGTAGTAAATGGACGGATTTCGATTTAAAATCGAATTACGACCAACAAGTATATCAAAATAAAAAAACAGAAGTTTTACCAATGATTAGCTTATATAAGAGTATTAAATTCGGAAAATCTGCTCGATTAGGAATTTCTTACTCATATTCAGGGTCCTTGCCAAGCACCTATCAATTATTAGAGTATCAAGATTTGTCATCAACTTTAAGCGTAAGTCGAGGTAATCCAGATTTAAAACCTAATCTTTCTAATAATATTTATATCAACTTTTCTAATTATGATTATTTAACTCGTTCTGGTTATTATTTTTATTCAGGATTTACAATTGAATCACGATCAATTATGGATGTGGTTTCGTATGATGAAGGTTTTAAAAGTTTCCGAACTTTTGAAAATACTTCTGGAACTGGGAATTTTTACTTGGGAGGTGCATTTAATAAATCGTATAAACTTGGTGTAAATACATTAAGTTATGAATTGAGACTAAGTTTAAATGGAAGTAAATTTAAAGGAAAAACTAATAATGTTTTATACAGTGCGCTTTCACAAGGATACAGACCTTCTGTTAAATTTACGTGGGATTATGATAAGAAAATTATTATAGCTCCGTCTTACGAATATGGTTATAATGTGGTAAACTATAAAGATTACTCTTTAGATAGAACAAATAATTTTACTCATAAAATGAATTTACAAATCACTTCATATCTACCTGAAAAATTTATTGTTGGAGTTGATGTTGGGTATAATTACAATTCAATGATGGCAGATGGTTTTAAGAAAGATTTTACCTTGTTAAACGCAAGTATCGGATATAAATTCTTAAACGATCAGTTAACGGCAAAAGTTAAAGCGTATGATTTATTAAATCAGAACTTAAGTAGCAGTAGATATATTAGTCCAACTTCTATTATTGATTCAGATAATTTAATTTTAAAGAGATACTTCATGTTTTCTTTAAGTTATAAGTTAGATAAATTTGCAGGTAAGAAAAAAGAGAGTAGTAGTATTATAATAATGTAAATAAAAAAAACATCTGAGAAATCAGATGTTTTTTTGTGATTATATTTCTTGTGTAACTTTATCAATAGCTTTGATGGTTTCATCTAAATCGGCATAAGTTAATGCGTCTGTAATAAACCAAGTTTCGTAAGAAGAAGGAGCAATGTAAATTCCGTTTTCAACTAATTTGTGGAAGAAGTTTTTGAAATAAGGAGTATTACCTTTACCAGCAGTTTCGTAATCAATAACTTCACCATCACAGAAAAAAATAGAAATCATAGATCCAACTCTGTTTACTACGTGATTAATATTATTCTTGGTTAATACCTCACGAATACCTTTTTCTAAATATGCCGTTTTCTCATCTAAACGGTTAAATAATTCGGCATCGTTATTAATTTCTTGTAACATTGCTAAACCAGCTGCCATTGCTAACGGATTTCCTGATAATGTTCCAGCTTGATAAACTGGACCAACAGGAGAAAGATAATTCATAATTTCTTCACGAGCAGCAAAAGCACCAACTGGTAATCCACCACCAATAACTTTTCCGAAAGTAACAATATCAGCATTGATTCCAAAAAGCTCTTGAGCGCCACCTTTTGCTAATCTAAAACCAGTCATTACTTCATCAAAAATAAGTAAAGCTTGGTTCGCGTCGCAAAGTTCACGTAAACCTTCTAAGAAACCAGGTAAAGCAGGTACACATCCCATGTTTCCGGCAACAGGTTCAATGATGATACAAGCGATTTCATTTTTGTTTAATTCAAATAACTCTTTAACCGAATCTAAATTATTATAATCTGCTAATAAGGTATCTTGCGCAGTTCCTTTAGTAACTCCAGGGCTATTTGGAATTCCGAAAGTACTTAACCCACTTCCTGCTGAGATTAAAAAAGAATCTGAATGTCCGTGGTAACAACCTCTGAACTTAATAATTTTTTCACGTCCTGTAAAACCTCTTGCTAAACGAACAGCGCTCATACAAGCTTCTGTACCCGAGTTTACAAAACGAATTTTATCAATATTCGGTACCATTGAAACTGCTAATTCTGCAATCTGAGTTTCAATTTCTGTTGGCATTCCAAAAGAAGTTCCCTTTTTTGCTTTTTCAATAACCGCATTTACTACAGGTTCATAAGAATGCCCAAGTAGCATTGGTCCCCAAGAATTTATGTAATCAATTAATCGATTTCCATCTTCATCATATAAGTAAGCACCTTTAGCTTCTTTAACAAAAATTGGAGTTCCTCCAACCGATTTAAAAGCACGAACCGGCGAGTTTACTCCACCAGGAATTACTTTTTGTGCTTCTAAAAATAATTGACTACTTCTTTGATATAACATATTATTTAACTTTTAAAGTTTGTCCTATTCTAATATTATTGTCTTGAATCCTATTTATTTCTTTAAGTTCTTCAACCGTCATATTAAATTTTTTTGAAATTGAATATAACGTATCTCCTTTGGTGACTTGATAAGAATTTAAAATTGTTTTCTTATTTTCTGTTGGAGCTTGATAAGCATATAAATTACCAAGAACCAAATTGTCGTACTGATACAATTCGTATCGCTCAATGATACTTATTAATTTATCAGGATATTTAGGGTCTGTTGCGTAACCTGCTTTTTTTAAACCATGTGCCCAAGCTTTGTAATCTTTCTTGTCTAAAGAAAAAAGATGTTGATAACGTGTTCGGTTTACTAAAAAGTTAGAATGGTCTGCAAAAGATTCTAACGGCGAATTGTATTTTCTAAAGCATTCATCCGGAGCATCATCAGTAAATGCTACTGATTCTCCGTTCCAATTACCTGCGCATTTTATTCCGAAGTGGTTATTCGCATTTCGAGAAAGCGTTCCAGTTCCAGATCCAGATTCTAAGATTCCTTGAGCTAATTTTATACTTGCCGGAATTCCATGAGTTTTCATGTTTTCCATAGCAACCCATTTGTATGTTTCAATGTAATCAGATACAGTTGAATTGGTTACATTTACTTTTGAAGTGGCTTCAAGTTTTGTGGTTTTCGATTTGTTTTTGCTATTCTTTTTATTGGATTTACTATTAGTGGTTTTATTAGATTTTTTAGAATATTCTTTTCTTATTTTTTCGCGTGTAGCGTTACTTCTTGTTGAGCCGCAGCTAACAAAAGATAAGATTATTAAAACTAAAAATAATTTTTGCATTTTATTTTTGTAATATTTTAGAATTCAGTCCTTGTAAACCACCAGTGTGTATTGCTAAAATTTTTGTATTTGGTTCGAAATAATTATTCTTAATCAAATCAAAAAGGCCGTAAAACATTTTACCAGTGTATATTGGTTCAATCTTAAAAGATTGCGCTTCATTAAACTGCTCTACAAAAGTAATTAATTCTGAACTAGTTTTTGCGTATCCGCCAAAATGATAATCACGAATTAATTTCCAATTATTTCTTTGAGTAAACAAATCGATTTCTTCATTTAAAAAGCTTTCTTTCAAAGCCGGAAAACCTAATATCTTTTGCTTGTTAAACGCACTATTTATCAATCCAGAAATAGTTCCTCCTGTTCCTATAGCACAACAAATGTAGTTGAATTCGCCATCTGAATTTACTAAAATTTCTTCACAACCTTTTACTGCTAAAGTATTTGTACCTCCTTCTGGAATTAAATAAAAATCACCAAATTTTAATTTCAAGTTTTCAATAAACGTTTCAGAAGTTTTATTTCTATAATCTGTTCTTGAAACAAATTCAAAGCACATTCCGTTTTCGTGAGCTAATTTCAAAGTTTCGTTTTCCAGAAATTTGGTTGCTAATTCATCACCTCGAATAATTCCAATGGTACCAAAACCAAATACTTTCCCTGCAGCCGCAACTGCCGCAATATGATTTGAGTAAGCTCCACCAAAAGTAACTAATTTAGAAAAACCTAATCGTTTAGCTTCTTGTAGATTGTATTTTAGTTTTCTGAATTTATTTCCCGAAATTTCCGAATGTAAAACATCTTCACGTTTTACAAATAATTCAACAGAAGTTTCAAAAGGCAAAAATACCTTTTCATTAAAACTTTCTTTTTCGGGTTTCATTTCAAAAAAAACAGACATGTATTTTAAATCTAAAATAAATAAAGTTTCTATAAACCAAATAGTTAAGTTTTAGAAACACATGAGTTACAAAGTTAATACAAAAGCTTTACAACTTAGTGATATGAACTCAAATTATTGTGATTAATCAATTTAAAGTGTACAATTTTCTTATTTTTGTAAAAAGAAGTAACTTTTATGAAAGCAGAACTTGTACTTGGAGAAGATTATTATATTGCTGATGCAGGCTATCGAATTTTTACTTCAAAATATTTATTAAAACGCGGTTATTGCTGTAAAAGCGGGTGTAAACATTGTCCGTACGGATTTGATAAAAAAACAGGATTGATAAAAAAATAAGGACGTTCCCCAAGGGTCGGTTTTTCCGTTATATCTTTTTTGGTTTTCAATACAAAAAAGGATGTCACTTCAATCCCTCACGCAATTCAACAAACTATAAACAACAAATAAATTATGACATTTAAAGAAGCTATTCAACAAGGGATTCCGGCAGTTTTACCTGCTCCAAAACCTTACGAATCAGAAATAAACCACGCACCAAAGCGAAAAGAAATTCTAACAGACGAAGAAAAAAAGTTAGCCTTAAAAAATGCATTGCGTTATTTTGAGCCGCAACATCATGCTACTTTACTTCCAGAGTTTAAGGAAGAATTAGAAAAATACGGAAGAATTTACATGTATCGTTTCCGTCCAGATTACAAAATGTATGCACGCAACATCAATGAATATCCAGGAAATTCGTTACAAGCCAAGGCTATCATGATGATGATTCAAAATAATTTAGATTACGCTGTAGCACAACATCCGCATGAATTAATTACTTACGGAGGTAACGGAGCTGTTTTTAGTAACTGGGCACAATATTTATTAACCATGAAGTATTTGTCTGAAATGACAGATGAACAAACTTTGGTTATGTACTCTGGACATCCAATGGGATTATTTCCTTCACATAAAAACGCACCAAGAGTTGTAGTAACAAACGGAATGATGATTCCAAATTATTCAAAACCGGATGATTGGGAAAAATTCAACGCTTTAGGTGTAACGCAATACGGACAAATGACTGCAGGTTCTTACATGTACATTGGTCCACAAGGAATTGTTCACGGGACTACAATTACGGTTTTAAACGGATTTAGAAAAATTGGAAAAGAACCTAAAGGTAATTTATTTGTAACTTCTGGCTTAGGCGGAATGAGCGGTGCGCAACCAAAAGCAGGAACAATTGCTGGTTGTATTACCGTTTGTGCAGAGGTAAATCCTAAAATTACTAAAATTCGTCACGAACAAGGTTGGATTCACGAAGTAATTTCAGATTTAGATGAATTAGTAGCTCGAGTTAGAAAAGCTCAAGAAAATAAAGAAGTTGTGTCTATCGCGTACTTAGGAAACGTGGTTGATGTTTGGGAGAAATTCGATACAGAAAATATTCATATCGATTTAGGTTCAGACCAAACTTCATTACATAATCCTTGGGCTGGTGGATATTATCCGGCAGGAATTTCATTTGAAGATGCTAATGAAATGATGGCTAATCAACCTGAATTATTTAAAGAAAAAGTTCAAGAAACTTTACGTCGTCATGCAGCAGCTATCAATAAACATACAGCAAAAGGAACTTATTTCTTTGATTACGGAAACGCTTTCTTATTAGAAGCTTCGCGTGCAGGAGCAGATGTTATGAATCCAAATCCTACTTTAGGACGTGAATTCAAATATCCATCATACGTTCAAGATATCATGGGGCCAATGTGCTTTGATTACGGTTTTGGACCTTTCCGTTGGGTTTGTGCTTCAAATAACCCAGAAGATTTACAAAAAACAGACAATATAGCTTGTGAGGTTTTAGAAGAGATGATTAAAACTTCTCCTAAAGAAATTCAACAGCAAATGAAAGATAATATTCAATGGATTCGCGGAGCGCAACAAAATAAATTAGTTGTAGGTTCACAAGCTCGTATATTATACGCCGATGCTGAAGGAAGAATGAATATAGCTAAAGCTTTTAATGATGCTATCGCAGCAGGAAAAATTGGACCGGTTGTATTAGGTCGTGATCACCACGATGTTTCAGGAACAGATTCCCCATATCGTGAAACTTCTAACATTTATGATGGCTCTCGATTTACAGCTGATATGGCAATTCAAAACGTAATTGGAGATAGTTTTCGAGGCGCAACATGGGTTTCCGTTCACAATGGAGGCGGTGTTGGATGGGGAGAAGTAATCAACGGTGGTTTTGGTATGCTTCTTGATGGAACTCCTGAAGCTGAACAACGATTAAAATCAATGCTTTTCTGGGACGTCAACAACGGAATTTCTAGAAGAAGCTGGGCAAGAAATGAAGGAGCTATGTTTGCTATTCAACGTGCCATGGAGGTTGAGCCTTTGTTAAAAGTGACGATGCCAAATATGGTTTCAGATGATTTATTAATGTAAAAAAATCAATGCTATGAAATTATTAAAATTTATTCCAATTTTAGGTTTGCTTGCTTTTGCTTCATGTAATTCTATTCAAGTAAGTACAGATTATGATTCAAGTGTAAACTTCAGTCAGTTTAAAACGTACGCTTTTATGAAAAGCGGTATTGACGATTCTAAAATTTCTGATTTAGACAAAAAAAGAATTTTAAAAGCCGTAGAAGCTGAGTTAGCTATAAAAGGATATGTAAAAAGTGATAACCCAGAATTGCTTGTGAATATTTTTACAGATTCTCAGCAAAATGTGAATGTAAATAATTATTACGGCGGATGGGGATATCGCCCATGGGGTTGGAATCCTTGGATGTACGGTCCTGGATACAGTTCAGTTACTGTAAATTCTGAGGGAGTTTTATATATTGATATTCTTGAAGCTCAAAAAAAAGAATTGATTTGGCAA
>NZ_CANRNX010000015.1 GCF_947632075.1 uncultured Flavobacterium sp. | reverse complement strand
AACATTATTTAGTGTGGTAATTAAATTAAGGTTTATTACCTTTACCACCGATAAATTAAACTTAAAATTAAAAGATTATGTCAGACATTGCATCAAGAGTAAAAGCGATTATCGTTGACAAATTAGGAGTTGACGAAAACGAGGTTGTAGTTGAAGCAAGCTTCACTAATGATTTAGGAGCTGATTCATTAGACACTGTTGAGCTTATCATGGAATTTGAAAAAGAATTTGATATTCAAATCCCAGATGACCAAGCTGAAAACATTGCTACAGTTGGACAAGCTATCTCTTACATCGAAGAAGCTAAAAAATAATAACAATTGAACTCACGTGTTTAGGCACGTGAGTGTTATTATTTTGAACAAAGCATAAGCTTTTATTAAAAAATGATTGAAAAAACAATCTAAAACAAAAGAAAAATAGCAACCCAATGTTTCTTAGCAATTTAATGAAACGCTGGGTTTCCTTTTTTAATAAATAAATTATAATAAAATTATTATATGAACTTAAGGCGAGTAGTTGTAACAGGTTTAGGCGCACTTACCCCAATTGGAAACAACATTCAAGAATTTTGGAATGGTTTAATCAATGGAGTTAGTGGAGCTGCACCAATCACTTATTTCGATGCTTCTAACTTTAAAACACAATTTGCTTGTGAAGTAAAGAATTTTAACGTTGAAGAATTTATCGACAGAAAAGAAGCAAGAAAAATGGATCGCTATGCACAATATGCCATGGTTAGTACTATGGAAGCAATGGCTGATGCTAACTTTGACTTAGAAAAATTAGATTTAGATCGTGCCGGTGTTATTTGGGGATCTGGAATTGGAGGATTACAAACATTTCAAGACGAAGTAACTAACTTTAACCAAGGAAATGGAACTCCAAAATTCAATCCATTCTTTATTCCAAAAATGATTGCTGATATTGCAGGAGGACACATTTCAATGAAATATGGTTTTAGAGGACCAAACTTCACAACTGTATCTGCATGTGCATCTTCAACAAATGCAATTATCGACGCTTTTAATTATATTCGTTTAGGTCAAGCAGATGTAATTATTACAGGAGGTTCAGAAGCTGCTGTAACTATTGCAGGTATTGGAGGCTTTAATGCAATGCATGCGCTTTCAACAAGAAATGACGATCCAAAAACTGCATCTAGACCAATGGACAAAGATCGCGATGGATTTGTTTTGGGTGAAGGTTCAGGAACTTTAATTTTAGAAGAATACGAACACGCTGTTGCTCGTGGAGCTAAAATTTACTGCGAAATTGGCGGTGGAGGTATGTCTGCAGATGCACATCATATTACAGCGCCGCATCCAGAAGGTTTAGGAGCAATGAATGTAATGATAAATTGTTTACGTGATGCTGGTTTACAACCTTCTGATGTAGACGGAATTAATTTACATGGTACTTCAACACCACTTGGTGACATTGCTGAAACAAAAGCAATCAAACAAGTATTTGGAGAACATGCTTATAACTTAAACATCAACTCTACAAAATCTATGACAGGACATTTGTTAGGAGCTACTGGTGCAATTGAAGCTATTTCTTGTATTCTTTCAATTGAACACGGAATGGTTCCTCCAACAATCAACCACTTCACAGATGATGAAAATATTGATGAAAAGTTAAATTTCACATTTAACACAGCGCAAAAACGTGATATGAAAGTTGTTATGAGTAACACTTTCGGTTTCGGAGGACATAACGCTTGTGTTTTAGTAAAAAAAATTAATTCGTAAGACCTTCTTTAATGAATTTCTTGTACAAAATATTCAAAAGGAAATCCCGTTCTACTCAAAGCGGGATTTTTTTGGATAAATTAAAAAACTTGTTAGAATTTTCACCGAATGATATGTCAATTTATGAGCAAGCTTTTACACATAGATCTGTAAATAAATTAGACGAAAACGGAAAACAAATCAATTACGAACGTTTAGAGTTTTTAGGTGATGCTATTTTAGGAACTGCAATCGCTGCTCATTTATACAGCGCTTCTCCTAATGGAGATGAAGGTTATTTAACCAAAATGCGATCTAAACTAGTTAGTAGAGATAGCTTAAATCGTGTTGGAAAAAAACTTCAATTAATAGATTTTCTTGATTGCAAAATACAAAAATCCCAAGTTGGTGATAATATTCATGGTAATATTTTAGAAGCTTTAATAGGTGCGATTTTTTTAGACAAAAGTTTTGTTCATTGCGAAAAGTTTATTAAATCTTATATTTTAAAAGAATTTGGTAATATCGAAGAACTCGAAGGTAGAATAACGAGTTACAAAAGTTTGTTTATAGAATATTGCCAGAAAGAAAAAAAGTCGTTTAAATTTGAATCTTTTGAAGATGATGGCTGCGAAAACATAAAGTATTTTGGAGTAAAATTATATTACAACGAAAATGTTATCGCAAAAGCAAGAGCTACATCTAAGAAAAAGGCAGAAGAAAAAGCAGCTCAACGTGCCTATTTTGCTTTACAAAAAAACATAATTTCAAAACATTAAGAAATTGTTTTTTATTCCTTTTTACAAACAAAACTTGCTTATTTATAGTACTTTTGTATTAAATAATTTTTCAATGGCACTTCAAAAAGGAAAAAATATATTAAAACTAACATTAGATGAATTTTCATTCGAAGAATTCAAACTAATTGCTATTCAAACTCCTTTAGAAGATTATAAAGTTGCTTTTACACTTAACAAAGCCTTTGATATGTTCTTTATCAAAGAACTTTTAGAAATTGAATTTACCAACGAAAATGGAACGGGACATTTTAGTCGTTTTACTTTTGAAGATTCAAACAATCATTTAATTTGGAATTTAGTTCAAAATAAATCTTTCGTCCAAAATAAAAATCCTCAAGAAGATTCTTTATTTACCGAAATAGACCATAAATTTAATTCACAAATCAACTTGATTCCAGAATTAAATAAATTTGACTATTTACTTAAAATTGATGAGATTGATGATTATTACAACATCGATAGTTTCATTTCAACTCTTTCAAACTTAAAACATTTCTCAACTGTTTATTTAGCCGATACCAATCAAATAAAATCAATCAACAATTTAATATTTTAAATATGTTACCAAGAAAAAAAACTAAAATTGTGGCAACTTTAGGACCTGCTTGTAGTACTAAAGAAACAATACAAAAAATGATAGAAGCAGGAGTTAATGTTTTTAGAATTAACTTCTCTCACGCTGACTATGAAGACATTCAAGAAAAAGTAAATATTATTCGTGAATTAAACGAAACTTATAAATACAACACAGCTATTTTAGCCGATTTACAAGGTCCAAAATTACGTGTTGGAGTGATGAAAGAGGATGTAATTTTAAATCCAGATGATGAAATTACATTTTCTACAGAACAGGAGTTCTTAGGTGATGCTAAACGCGTTTACATGAACTACAAAAAATTCCCACAAGATGTTAATCCAGGCGAAACCATTCTTTTAGATGACGGAAAATTAATGTTTGAAGTTTTATCAACTGATAAAAACACCGAAGTTAAAGCTAAAGTTATTCAAGGCGGACCTTTGAAATCTAAAAAAGGGGTAAACCTTCCAAACACTAAAGTTTCGTTACCAGCTTTAACCGAAAAAGATATAAAAGATGCTATTTTCGCAATTGGTTTAGAAGTTGATTGGATTGCTCTTTCTTTCGTAAGAACACCTGAAGATTTAGAAGATTTACATAAAATCATTCGAGAACATTCAAATCATAAAATTCCTGTTATTGCAAAAATTGAAAAACCAGAAGCAGTTGAAAATATCGACAAGATTATAACAAATTGTGATGGATTGATGGTTGCTCGTGGAGATTTAGGTGTTGAAATTCCGGCACAAGAAGTTCCGTTAATTCAGAAAAACTTAGTTATCAAAGCGAAAACAGCTCGTATTCCGGTTATCATCGCAACACAAATGATGGAAACGATGATTACAAGTTTAACTCCAACAAGAGCTGAAGTGAACGATGTGGCAAACTCTGTTATGGACGGAGCTGATGCGGTAATGTTATCTGGAGAAACTTCTGTAGGAAGCTACCCTGTTCAGGTAATCGAGAAAATGACACAAATTATTTTTAGTGTAGAAGATTCTGATTTAATTAAATTAGATGTAACTGACCCTAAAATTAAAACCAATCGTTTTTTAACAAAGGCAATTTGTTTACATGCAGCAGATATGGCTAACGATATTGAAGCGAAAACAATTAATACTTTAACAAATTCTGGATATACTGCATTTCAGATTTCTGCATGGAGACCAAGTGCTCATATTTTAGCTTTTACTTCGAATAAAAATATGCTTACCCAATTAAGCTTGCTTTGGGGGGTAACTGCTTTTTGGTATGATAAATACGAGAGTACAGATGTTACTATTGAAGATATAAATGAGATCGCAAAAGCACATAATTACGTTGAAAAAGGTGATTATACAATTAGTTTAGCCTCAATGCCTATTATTGAGAAAGGAATGGTG
Organism: uncultured Flavobacterium sp.; assembly: GCF_947632075.1. Classification (GTDB taxonomy): domain Bacteria; phylum Bacteroidota; class Bacteroidia; order Flavobacteriales; family Flavobacteriaceae; genus Flavobacterium. The sequence goes on along the minus strand of NZ_CANRNX010000015.1, from coordinate 34,468 downwards.
AATACTATTCGTGTTTCTGAAATCGCATAAAAGATAGTTTATATCAAATAAAAACCTCAAAACTTTCGTTTTGAGGTTTTTTTATGATAGATTAAAATCTTATTTAAACTCAGCTTTTCTTTTTTCTAAGAAAGCAGTTGTTCCTTCGATGAAATCAGCAGTTCCGAAACAAGCTCCGAAGTTTTTAATTTCAGTTTCAAAACCGTTAACGCCATCTTTAAAATTATCATTAACCGCAGCAATAGCTTCTTTAATTGCATTTGGAGAATTTTTAGCGATTTTAGATGCAATTCCTTTCGTGAAAGTTAATAACTCTTCTTGAGCAACTACATGATTTACTAAACCGTAATTTAAAGCCGTTTGCGCATCAATCATTTGCGCTGTCATAATCATTTCCATTGCACGACCTTTTCCTACTAATTGAGGTAAACGTTGCGTACCTCCGTAACCAGGAATAACTCCTAAAGTAACTTCTGGCAATCCCATTTTAGCATTATCTGAAGCCACACGGAAATGTGAAGCCATCGCCAATTCTAATCCACCACCTAAAGCAAAACCATTTACAGCAGCAATTACCGGCTTATTCATATTCTGAACAAAGTCAAATAACAACTCATGTCCTTTGGCAGCTAATTGAGCTCCTTCAGAAGAAGAAAAACTTGCAAATTCAGAAATATCAGCGCCAGCTACAAAAGCTTTTTCTCCGCTTCCGGTAACAATGATCACGCGAGTTTCTTTATCTTCATTTAACAATTTAAAAGCTTGGTGTAACTCTTCAATTGTAGCTTTGTTTAAAGCATTTAACTTCGTTGGTCTATTAATTGTAATTGTGCTGATTGCGTTTTCATTCTCAATTAAAATATTTTCGAAATTCATGTTTTATATATTTAGTTAGTTATAGGTAATTTCACAAAAAACGTAGTTCCTTTATCTACGTCAGTTTCAAAATAAATGGTTCCTCCGTAAGATTCAACCATATTTTTAATCATCGCTAAGCCCAATCCCATTCCGCTTGATTTGGTAGTAAACTGAGGTTCAAAAACTCGTTCTCTAATTTCATTTGGAATTCCGCTTCCATTATCTTTCACTTCAATACAAACAAAAGCATTTCTTTCTTTGTAAATCTTAACTTGAACTGAAGGAAATGGTTCATATTCTGGAATTGACTGAATAGCATTTTTAACCAAATTATTGATTATTCTGATGATTTGAGTTCTATCAAAAGTAGTGATAATTTCTTCTTCTGAAGATTCAAAGCTAATATAATCTTCATTAAAAATATCTAAAGCTAATTGAACCGTTTCAACAATATTCAACGTTTCATTTTCTTGAGCAGGCATCGAGGCAAAGTTTGAGAAAGCTGATGCGACCGAACTCATCGTGTCAATCTGTTGAATTAAAGTATTGGAATAATCTTTAAGTTTTTCTCGAATATTCGGGTCTTCTGGATTAAATCTACGTTCAAAACTTTGAACGGTTAAACGCATTGGAGTTAATGGATTTTTAATTTCATGAGCCACTTGTTTTGCCATTTCGCGCCAAGCATGTTCACGTTCACTTTGTGCTAATTTCTTGGCACTTTCTTCTAACTGATCTACCATTTTATTGTAGGCTTTAATCAATGTTAAAATCTCGCTTGAAGCGTTAACTACACTAATTCGTTCGTTTTTTTTATTCAACTGAGTTTGCTCAATTTTTTGACTAATTAGTTTTAAAGTTTTGGTAATATAACTGGATAAGAAATATGCCAAAACAATCGCAATTAAAAAAACAAATGCGAAAATTTGACCGAAACGTATCAGAAAACTTTGCATTTCTTCATCATAAAAATGAGTTTCTTCTTTATAAGGAAGATTGATGATTCCTAAAGGTTTAAATTGATTGTCTTCGATATAATTATATGCAGAACGAAATCGATAATTATTTAATAACCGTAAATCTACAAAGCGTTTTTGAGGTGATGATCGAATAATTTTTAAAATAATATCTGAAATTTTAGAATGATTTGTTCCATCAATTTTAAAACTTCCTTTAGAAGAAATTATCAAATTTCCATCTAAATCATAAATGTTAATTTGAGAACTATGAATGGTAGATAATTCGTGAATTTTATCTTTGAAAATCAGTGGAAGATTTTTGGTAGTTAATGGGTAAGAAGTATTATCAAGAATGAATTTCACATGTTCGTTTATCGAATTTTCTTTTCGTGTTAAACGTTCTTGATGATACTCTTTAGCTTCTTCTTTAAACTGATAAATAGCTACAATTCCAATCAATACGGATGATACAAGTGTTAGAAAAATCATGGAAATGAAAATTCTAAAACGTAAAGATGAATTTTGTATGCTAAAACCTTTCGCCATTAATTGTTATTTCGCTCTCTAATACGTTTATAGAATTTGTAACCCATCATTAAAAGCATTGAAAAAACAATAATTCCAATAACACCAAAAATCCAATTGAAAGCGTTTTTTAAAATTACTAAAAAAACAACAGAAAAAAGGATTATTGTGGCACCTTCATTCCAAATTCTAAAATAAGAATTGGATTTGTTTAACGTATCGTTCTCGACTTGCTTTACAAAATGATTGCATTTTAAATGATACAACCATAATAAAATTACAAAAAGTAATTTTACATGCATCCAAGGTTGTTTTAGCAATATTGGATTTTCGATTAACATCCAAACTCCAAAAATAGTTGCCAAAATAGCTGCAGGCCAAGTAATGATATTCCACAATCTGTTGGTCATTAAAGCCAACTGTTTGGTTAGAATTGAACGTTCAAGAACTTCTTTTGCTTGCGCTTCGGCATAATACACAAAAAGCCGAACAATATAAAAAAGTCCGGCAAACCAACACACAACAAATATAATGTGTAAAGCTTTTAAATATAAATACATCTATTTTATTTTTCAATCCATTGATTAATCCAACGAGCCATAACATCCATCCAAGAATCTTTATCGTTTAAACACGGAATCATTTTAAATTCTTCTCCCCCATTCGCTTTGAAAATTTCACCCGCTTCCATTTCAATTTCTTCAAGAGTTTCAATACAATCTGCTACGAAAGCAGGAGTAACAACAGCTATTTTTTTAATTCCTTGTTTAGCTAAAGCTTCAACAGAAGCATCAGTAAAAGGTTGCAACCATTTATCTATCCCTAAACGTGATTGAAAAGTTTGAGTATATTTTTCTTTCGGAATTCCTAACATTTCGGTAACCTGACGTGAAGTTTCAAAACATTGATGACGATAGCAAAATTCGTGAGCAGCAGATTTTACTACACAACAAGAACCATCAATTTTACAATGTGATTTTGTTACATCTGATTTTTTAATGTGTCGTTCTGGTACTCCATGATAAGAAAACAACAATTGGTCGTATTCATAATTTTCAAGATTTTCTTGAATCACTTTCGCTAATTCTTCAATATAACCTTCACGATTATAGAATGAATTAATTTGGCTGAACTTCATATCAGGAAACTTTTCTTTTCTGATTTTTTCAGCCAGAACAAGAATGGTTTCTGTAGTTGCCATTGCAAACTGTGGGTACAACGGAAACAATAAAACTTCTTTTACACCTTTATCATAAAGTTCTTGTAAACCCGATTCAATTGAAGGATTACCATAACGCATAGCCAAAGCAACAGGAACATTAACACGTTCTTGTACTTTTTTATGTGTACGCTTTGAGATTACCATTAGAGGTGAACCTTCGTCCCACCAAATTTTCTTATATGCAGCTGCAGATTTTGCAGGTCGTTTTCTTAAAATAATTCCTCTTACAACAAAGGCACGTAACAAGTAAGGCAAATCGATAACACGTTCGTCCATTAAAAACTCATCTAAATATGGCTTAACAGCTTCTGGTGTTGGTGCTTCTGGCGAACCAAGATTTACTAATAATACTCCTTTCATCATCTTAATTTTTTACAAAGGTATTGTGCTTTGTTCTATTTTAAACTTAAAAATAATAATTTTTACCTATACCTAAATCGATTTAATTCATATTAATCGACATTAAATATTTTTTTGGGGTTGTTCCGTATTTTTTTTTGAAGGCCGCAATGAAATGACTTGCAGTGCTATACCCTACTTTTATACCAACTTCATTGACATTGTACGTTCCACTGTCTAAAAGTTTACGAGCAAAATCCATTTTATAATCAAACAAAAAGCCGTAAACAGTTTCACCGTAAATTTGCTTAAAACCTTGTTTTAGTTTTTTCAGATTTAATCCAACTTCATCTGCTAATTCTTGTAAAGTTGGTGGCTCAATCATGTTTCGAAGCAAAATATCTTTAGCCTGTTTTATTCGTATTACAAAATCTTCATCAGCTCTGAACGGACAATTATCACCTTCTTCATTGTCATTAGTATTAAAAAGTAAGCTCATTAATTCATAAACTTTAGCTTTGTAATAAATTTTTTGAACCAACGGATTTAAATGAAAATTCATAATTTGGTTTAAAACTATCGCTATTGATGGCGAAATTTGCACTTCAGCATAATGCTTCTTATCTCTATTTTCGTTATTCAAAAAAGGGATAAATTCAGCTTCCGTTGAAAATAACGCATGAAATTTTTTAACTGAAATCAATACAGAAATCACCCATGAATTCTTATCGACTTTAACATGATAAGGCAAAGAACGTTGTGGATTATAAAGTATCAATCCCTTTTCTTCAGGTAATTTCATTTCGTAACTACCTTTGTTAAAATAAAAAGTAGCATTTCCCTTCAAACAAAAATGAAATTGCATAATTCCTTGAGGTTGCTCTTTTTCAACCACTACTTCCTGATTTTCATCATTTTTAAAACGAAGACAAATAAAATCATCTTCTAAAATAATTTCTTCCTTTGAACTCATAGCGTTGTTTTTATAGATTTAAGAAATCGAACTATAGAAGTTATTTATTTAGAACAATTCTAAAGAAACACATCTAAAGCAATCATAAACAGTACAAAACTAAGCAATAAAACAGAAAACTAACGCTAAAAAAATCTTAAAAACCACAATCGATAAAATTAGTCCCTTTAGCGTTATTTTTATCAAATTAGTTATCTTAACTTTGTGTACTTTTTATTAGGATTAGTAAGAATGGAAGAAAACAACAAAATGAAGCATACGCATTTTTACGTAGTTGGCTTAAATTACAAAAAAGCAGATGCTGAAACAAGAGGGAAATTTAGTTTAACAGAGCAAAGCAAATCTGAATTGCTTGACCAAGCTAAATGTGATGGTATTGAATCTATGATTGCCATTTCTACTTGCAACCGTACTGAACTGTATGGTTTTGCAGAACATCCTTTCCAATTAATCAGTTTATTATGTAAATATAGTAATGGTACGGTTGATGATTTTCAGCGCGTAGCATACGTTCATAAAAATAACGAAGCCATTTCACATCTTTTTAAAGTTGGTACCGGAATGGATAGTCAAATTTTAGGTGACTTTGAAATTATCAGCCAAGTAAAAACAGGCTTTACTGATGCACGAGAAAAAGGATTAACTACAAACTATTTCGAAAGGTTAGTTAATGCAGTTATTCAAGCAAGTAAAAGAATTAAAAACGAAACAGAAATTAGTACAGGTGCTACTTCAGTTTCGTTTGCTTCAGTTCAATACATAATGAAGCATGTTGAAAATATTGGAGACAAAAATATTTTACTTTTCGGAACAGGAAAAATAGGTAGAAATACTTGTGAAAACTTAGTAAAACACACCAAAAACAATCACATCACTTTAATCAATCGTACGAAAGATAAGGCTCAAAAAATTGCAGGCAAATTTAACTTAATAGTTAAAGATTACGCTGACCTTCAAGAAGAAATTCAAAAAGCAGATGTATTAATTGTTGCAACCGGAGCGCAAAATCCTACTATTGATAAAGAAATTTTAAACTTAAAGAAACCGCTTTTAATTTTAGATTTATCAATTCCGAAAAACGTAAATGATAACGTACTGGAAATTGAAGGTGTTGAGTTAATTCACTTAGACAAATTATCTCAAATGACAGATGATACGCTTGAGAAACGTAAACAATATGTTCCGCAAGCAATGGCGATTATCGATGAAATCAAAGAAGAATTCGTTACTTGGACACAAGCAAGAAAATTCGCTCCAACAATTCACGCCTTAAAAGCTAAGTTAGAAGAAATTAAAACAAACGAGCTTAATTATCAAAAAAAGAAAATTGCCGACTTTAATGAAGAACAGGCTGATATTATAAGCAGTAGAATCATTCAAAAAATCACAACTCATTTCGCAAATCATTTAAAAAGTGAACAAACTGAAATTGAAGAAAGCATTGAATGGATTGAAAAAGTTTTCCAATTAGAAACAGCTAAAAATGAGTAAAATAATACGAATTGGTACGAGAGATAGTGAATTAGCTTTATGGCAAGCGCATACTGTACAAAATAAATTAAAAAAATTAGGTTATAAAACAGAAATTGTAGCTGTTAAATCTCAAGGTGACATCATTTTAGATAAACCTTTATATGAATTAGGAATCACGGGTATTTTTACTAAAACATTAGATATTGCCATGTTAGCTGGTCAAGTTGATATTGCTGTACATTCAATGAAAGATGTACCAACTGCACTTCCACAAGGCATTGTCCAAGCAGCTGTTTTAGAGAGAGCTAAATCTGTTGATATTTTAGTTCATAAAGGAAATTTAGATTTCTTAGAAGCAAACGGAACTATTGCAACAGGTTCGCTACGAAGAAAAGCACAATGGTTAAATAAATATCCAACGCATAAAGTTGAAGATTTACGCGGAAACGTAAACACACGTATGCAAAAATTAAAAGATAATGATTGGAACGGTGCTATTTTTGCCGCTGCAGGTTTAGAGCGTATAAACTTAAAACCTTCTGATTATATCGATTTAGATTGGATGACACCAGCTCCAGCTCAAGGTGCAGTAGTGGTGGTTGCAATGCAAGATGATGAATTTGTTTTAGAAGCTGTAGAACAATTAAATCATTTAGAAACTGAAATCGCAACTTATATCGAACGTCAATTTTTACGTACTTTAGAAGGCGGCTGTAGCGCTCCAATTGGTGCACTTGCTGCATATAATGAGAAAGATGACACTATTCATTTCAAAGGAGTTTTATTTTCGTTAGATGGAAAACAAAAATTTGAAATAGAAAAAGTAGTTCCTGTTGAAGAATGGAAAAAATTAGGTTTCTTCTGTGCGAAAGAAATTTTAGAAAATGGAGGCGAAAAATTAATGACAGAACTTCGCGAAAATTTAAAAAAATAAAATGGAGAGAATAAGTGTTTTATCAACCAGAAACTTATCAAGTAAAAACAACCAAGCGTTTTTAAATGCAGAAATTACATTACTTGAACACGATTTCATAAAAATCGAAACACTTTCTTTTCAGTTAAAATCAAAACCAGATTTATTACTTTTCACTTCACAAAATGCTGTAAAAAGTGTTTTAGAAAATGCAGAAGTAACTAATCTAAAAAACATACCTGTTATTTGTGTTGGATCTATAACTCGTAAATTATTAGAAAATTCGGGTTTCAAAGTATTAGAAACTAAAGAATACGCAAGTGAATTAGCTCCAATTATTCAAGAAAAATATGCTAATAGTCATATTGCTTTTTTTGCAGGAAATTTAAGACGTCATGTTTTACCAACAGCAATGCAAGAGGCAAATATTACTTTCGACGAATATTTGGTATACCAAAACACAGAAAACAGCACAAAAATAAACAACAATATTCAAGCTATATTATTTTACAGTCCGTCTGGCGTAAACAGTTACTTGAAACAAAATACAATTTCAAATCAAATTTGTTTTTGCATCGGAACAACCACAGCAGAAGCTTTGACAGAAATTACTCAAAACATTGTAATATCAAATCAACAAACTATTGAAGCCGTTGTTTTACAATGTATAAATTATTATAGAAAATAAAGTTCGGTTTACCGAAAAAAAATAAATTCAAAACTATGTTAAAAAACGATTTATTTCTTAGAGCTTTAAAAGGAGAAACTGTTGAAAGACCACCAGTTTGGATGATGCGTCAAGCAGGTAGATACTTACCAGAATTCCGTGCAATTCGTGACAAATACGACTTTTTTACACGTTGTAGAATGCCAGAAATTGCTGCTGAAATTACAGTACAACCTATTGATATTGTAAAATCAGACGCTGCTATTCTTTTCTCAGACATTCTTGTAGTTCCACAAGCAATGAATATTGAAGTTTTGATGAAAGAAGATGTTGGACCTTGGTTGCCAAATCCAATTCGTTCAGCAGCAGATGTAGAACAAGTAATTGTTCCGAACATTGAAGAAACTTTAGGCTACGTTATGGAAGCGATTAAAATAACAAAAGAAATGTTAGATAATCGAGTTCCGTTAATTGGTTTCGCAGGTTCACCTTGGACAATTTTCTGTTATGCAGTTGAAGGAAAAGGTTCTAAAAGTTTTGATAAAGCTAAAGGATTTTGTTTTTCGCAACCAGAAGCTGCTCATGCTTTATTACAAAAAATCACAGATACAACTATTGCTTACTTAAAAGAAAAAGTAAAAGCTGGAGTTGATGCTGTTCAAATTTTTGATTCTTGGGGAGGAATGCTTTCTCCTGTAGATTATCAAGAATTTTCTTGGAAATACATTAACCAAATCGTTGATGCTTTGGCTGAAGAAACAGAGGTTATTGTTTTCGGAAAAGGCTGTTGGTTTGCATTAGGCGAAATGGCAAAATCAAAAGCATCTGCTTTAGGTGTTGATTGGACATGCTCTCCTAAAAATGCACGTTTATTTGCAGGTAACGACATCACCTTACAAGGAAACTTTGATCCTTCAAGATTACTTTCGCCAATTCCTACAATTAAGAAAATGGTTCATGAAATGATTGATGAATTCGGGAAAGACAAATTAGTAGTCAATCTTGGACACGGAATCTTACCAAACATTCCAGTAGATCATGCAAAAGCATTTATTGAAGCAGTGAAAGAATATAATAAATAAACAAATCCTGCAAGGTATTCACTTTGCAGGATTTATTTTTATAAGATATTTTAGTTATTATTAGTAAGAGAATATTTAACTTTATTTCAACAAAAAGAGTCGAATGCTTACAAGTAAAAAAGACGAAATTCAACAAAGATTAAATTCCATATTACAACGTTTATCTGGAATTACATTTATACCCGATAATTGGAACGAAGCTTTATTTTGGGAAACCATTGAAGAAAGTGGATTTTCACAAGAAGAAATTCTGAATGGAGATGAAAAACTTTTCTTTCAAAAATTTATAGAAAACGAATGGCCTTGGGAACAAATTGAAACCTTTGCGGACATTTTAGTCGGTTTTGAAAAGAAACAACCGAATCCAATTTTAAAAGAAAGAGCCAAACATTTATATCAATTTATTTTAAACGAAAGCAAAATGTTCTCGTTTGAAATTATGAATAAGATGGCGCGCTTATAATTACATAAATTCTCAATACTAGAATCTATTTACTGAATACTATCAAAACAATGAAAGATAAATTTTATCAATATATATTACAATTACAAGATACCATTACTTCAAAATTGGAAGAAGTTGATGGTGTAGCAAAATTCCAACAAGATTTATGGGAACGCCCTGAAGGTGGTGGCGGAAGAACTCGTGTTATCGAAAACGGAGCTGTTTTTGAAAAAGGTGGAGTAAACATTTCTGCTGTTCACGGGCATTTACCAGAAACTATGCAAAAAGCGTTTAACGTTGGTGATGTAGATTTCTTTGCTTGTGGTTTAAGTTTGGTATTACATCCTAAAAACCCAATGGTTCCAACGGTTCATGCTAACTGGAGATATTTTGAAATGTATGATAAAGAAGGAAACAAAGTTGGTTCATGGTTTGGTGGCGGACAAGATTTAACTCCATATTATTTATTTGATGAAGATGCAATTCATTTTCACCAAGTTTGTAAAACAGCTTGCGATAAACATAACGAAGATTTTTATCCGAAATATAAAAAGGTTTGTGACCAATATTTTTGGAATACACACAGAAACGAAGCGCGTGGAATTGGAGGTTTATTCTTCGACCATTTAGTTGAAAACGATGAAATGTCTATGGAAGATTGGTATAACTTTGTTACTGAAGTTGGAAATAGTTTCTTAGAATCATACGTGCCAATTGTAGAAAAAAGAAAAGATTTAGCGTACACAGACGAAAATAGAACTTGGCAAGAAATTCGTCGTGGTCGTTATGTTGAATTTAATTTAGTTCACGATAAAGGAACTATTTTCGGATTAAAAACAAACGGACGCATCGAATCAATCTTAATGAGTTTACCACCTCACGTTCAATGGGTCTATGATCATCATCCAAAATCTGGATCAGAAGAAGAAAAATTAATCAAAATATTAGCAAAACCTAAACAGTGGCTAAATTAATTTGGCTAAATATTATTATTATTTACTTTGGTATTCAACGAGTTGTTGCACAAAATGATTCGTTGAATATTTATATGGTTTCATATGGTGAAAAAGTGATTGTTAGTGCAAGCTATCAAAACGATTCAGATTCTTTTATACTTGAACAAGAAATTGATGGAAAAGTAGAATCTTTTGATTTTTTTCCGAATATCAAAAGAAAACTGAGCTTCGGGATTACTTACAAACTTATCGATATATCAATTGGCTACACACCTTGGTTTATGAAATCTGAGGCTAATGCATACAAAGCAAGTAATTTCAATTTCGGTACACGTTTTAATCATAAAAAATGGTATCAATCAGTAAGTATTGTAAAACAGAAAGGTTTTTTTACCGAGTTAAAAGACAATAAAGGACTTTATTTACCTTCTTTCAGATCAATAAAAATCGGCGGAACAACTTCTTACGTTTTTAACGAAAACTTTTCGTATTCAGCCTTATTCAATCAAAATCAATGGCAAATAAAAAGTAGCGGAAGTTTCATACCTAATTTTTCATTTTTTTACACAAGTCTTGAAAACAAAGATGATAAAGCTAGCTTCAACTTAGAGATGTATAGCTTTTCATTAAGTCCATCATATTACTACACTTGGGTGATAAATAAAAGAGTTTTTATATCGGGTGGATTAGGCGCAGGAGTTGGTTTTGATATTCATAACAAAAAAACTTCGCTTTTAGGTCAAATCACATTTAATTCAAAACTAGGATATAATACTACATCGTTTTATAGCTATTTAGAAATAAATAACACTAACTTCATATTTAACGAAAATAGAACCAGAATTGACGACACTTCTTTAAATGCTTTACTCGCAGTTGGTTTCAGGTTTGATCCACCTAAAAAAGTTAAAAAATTATATGACGATGCTTTAAAATTAGTTCCTAAAAAACTATAATTCAAAATGTATGATTAGGAATCTTGTATACTTTTTTTCTTTTTTTGTTACCACAATATTAGTGGCGCAAAACAGTACACCTAACGAAAACTACATAAAATACAGTGAAAAGGTAATAATAAGTAGCTCAATACAAGAAAATAATGACACCTTTCATTTTGGATATAAAGATAAAAATGAGTCGCAACAAATTAAATTAAAGCCTAATTTAGAACGAAAATTGAACTTCAATTTCACTTATAAACTTCTAGATTTCTCTATAGGTTATACGCCAAGCTTTTTAAAAACAAATCTATCTCAGGAAAAATCTAAAAATTTTAATTTCACTTTAAGGTTTAATGCAAAAAACTGGATGCAAACTTTTGTTTTAATTCATCAAAAGGGATTTCATATCGATACAAATAACAATTTTACTAAATATTTTCCACAACTAAGATCAACAAAAATTGGAGGAACAACCTCTTACATTTTTAACAAAAACTATTCTTACAGTACGTTATTCAACCTTAATCAATGGCAAACTAAAAGCGCTGGAAGCTTTATACCACAATTCTCAACCTATCTAACTAATATCAAATCAAAAGAAACACAAGATTTTTTAGACGTTAATATTTTTTCCATGACCTTATCTCCATCATATTATTATAACTTTGTAATTAACAAAAAAATATTAATAGGAGCCGGAGTGAATTTAGGTTTTGGAGCAAATATTGTAGAAAAAGAAATTAAAGCCATTGTTGAATTCTCTAACGATATAAAAATTGGATATAATACAAACAATTTTTTTACATCAATTGGTTATAATGGTAAAACTTTCTCATTTAACAATAATGGAAATAGATATCAAAACTCTTTTCATGAATTTAAATTAGAAATTGGAATAAGATTTGACCCGCCCAATAAAGCAAAAAAAATGTATGACAATACAATTATTATTCTTCCCATAAAACAAGATTAATACATTAAAATCATAAATTTATAATAATTAAAAATATAAAAAATGTTTCCATTACACAGAGGTAGAAGATTAAGACAAAACGAATCTATTAGAAGTTTGGTTCGTGAAACAAGTTTAAGTCCAGCAGATTTTATGTTCCCAATGTTTATTGTGGAAGGAGAAAATCAAGAAATTGAAATTCCATCAATGCCAGGAATATTCCGTCGCTCAATAGATTTAACAGTTAAAGAAGTTAAAGAATTATTTGATTTAGGCATTCGCGCTGTAAATATCTATGTTAAAGTAAATGATAATTTAAAAGACAACACAGGAAAAGAAGCTTGGAACACAAACGGATTGATGCAAAATGCAATTCGTGCAATCAAAGCTGCTGTTCCAGAAATGATAGTTATGCCAGACGTTGCTTTAGATCCGTATTCAATGTACGGACATGACGGAATCATTAAAAATGGTGAAGTAGAAAACGATTCAACCGTTGATGCCTTAGTTAAAATGGCAGTTTCTCACGCAGAAGCTGGCGCTGATTTTGTAGCTCCGTCAGATATGATGGATGGTCGAATTTTACGCATGCGTGAATGTTTAGATACTGCTGGTTTTATTAATGTAGGAATCATGAGTTATTCTGCAAAATATGCTTCAGCATTTTACGGTCCTTTCCGTGACGCATTAGATTCTGCTCCTAAAGAAACAGGCGAAGTTGTTCCAAAAGACAAGAAAACATATCAAATGGATTACGCAAACCGAATTGAAGCAATTAAAGAAGCTATTTGGGATGCCGAAGAAGGCGCTGATATGGTAATGGTAAAACCTGGAACTGCTTATTTAGATATTGTTCGCGAAGTAAAAGACAATGTTAACGTTCCTGTTGCTGTTTATCACGTTTCTGGTGAATATGCTATGATTAAAGCTGCAGCAGAAAAGGGATGGTTAGATCACGACAAAATTATGATGGAGCAATTGATGTGTATTAAACGTGCAGGAGCAAGTTTAATTTCAACCTATTTTGCCAAAGAAGCAGCAATTTTATTAACACAAAAATAAATTGAATATGAAAAAAATTGTTATCCTTTCATTGTTAGCGATAAGTATCGTTTCATGTGGAAAAAAAGAAGAAAAGAAAACAGAAAATTTGTATCCAGAAGCAACTTTAACTGCTGAAGAACAATCGATTTCAAACGGAAAAGAATTATTTAACAGTAACAAAGCAGCTTGTGCTTCTTGTCACTTACCAGACAAAAAAGTAATTGGTCCGAGTATTAAAGATATTGCTAATATATACAAGGAACAAAATGCTTCAATTTTTGATTTCTTACGTCAAAAAGCCGATCCAATTGTAGATCCTTCACAATATGAAGTAATGAAAACAAACTTCGCTATTATAAAAACATTTTCTGATGAAGAAGTAAAATCATTAGAAGCTTATATGTTAAGTCTATAAAAAAGAAAACCTTCAAGTAACTTGAAGGTTTTCTTTTTTATAAGCAACTTATTAATTTACAATTTTTTATCAAAAAAACCACTAACATTTATCATTTACTTTTTAAAAAACTTAGTTGAAATTTGTAGTAAATAAAAACAAAAAAAATATATGAAACAAAGAGTTCCCGTTTCGCAAATTATGGCGAAAGCTTTAATTGTAGTAAACCTTACTAAAAAATTAAGTGAAGTAAATCAAATGTTTTCAGATTATGGAATCAGACACATTCCGGTAGTTGATGGATCTAAAATCATCGGAGTTATTAGTAAAAACGATGTTCAAAAATTAGGTTTTGGAACTTCTGAAAATAATATTGAAGCTCTAAATGCAATTTATGATACTTATGAACTAAAAGATGTTATGGTTAAAAATCCAATAACAGTAACTTCTGACACAAATATTAAAGATGTTGCAGAAATCTTTTACAATCAAAGTTTCCACTCACTTCCTGTAACTGAAAATGACGAAATAGCTGGTATTGTTACCACAACCGATTTGGTTAAATACCTTTTAGACCAATATTAATAAACTGAGACTTAAAAATAAAACCTCCTTAAATAAGGAGGTTTTATTGATATCTATTGTTGAAAAATCATTTTTATATTATAAGCAGTTCTTAAACTTTCATTATTAGTTGAACCAGGAATCCATTTTCCTTTTAAATTAATCATATTTAGCAAATCACAAATTTCTTCTTCTGAAGGTTTCCATTCTTCTGAATATATCTTTAAATTAGAAATTGTACCATCTTTTTCTACAATAAAAATCAAAACAACTTCTAAAAAACTTAAGCTCCATTTTTCTTTCATCTCATTCATCATTGCTTTTTTCCAGTCAACAATATTATAATCTACTGGTTCAGCTTTTACTTGAAAAAAATGACTAATTTTATTATCGTCTGAATTTATATTTTGAGCTTGAGAATTACTATCAAAAAAAAGAACTAATATTAAAAACAAAAGATTTTTCATAATGGTCCAACCATATTTTTAGGATTTAAAATCTCGTCAAGTTGTTCTTTACTTAGTAATTTTTCATCTAAAACAATCTGATACACACTACCTCCTGTTTCTAAAGCTTGTTTTGCAATTCGTGTACTTGCTTTATATCCAATATGCGGATTTAATGCAGTCACAATTCCAATACTATTTTGCACTTCGTTACGTAAATGGTCGGTATTTGCAGTAATTCCATCAACACATTCAATACGCAATGTATCCATTGCATTGATTAAATATTCGATAGATTCCATGATTGAAAAACCAATTACTGGTTCCATTACATTTAATTGTAACTGTCCTGCTTCTGCAGCGAAAGCAACGGTTAAATCATTACCAATGATTTTAAAACAAACCTGATTCACAACTTCTGGAATTACCGGATTTACTTTTCCCGGCATGATTGAAGAACCTGGTTGTTTAGCTGGTAAATTAATTTCAAATAATCCTGTACGTGGACCTGATGATAATAAACGTAAATCGTTACAGATTTTAGAAAGTTTAATACTTAATTTTTTAAGTGCAGATGAATATTCAACAAACGAACTGGTATCTGAAGTTGCTTCTACTAAATTTTCTGCTAAAACCACAGGTTCATTAGTTATTTCAGCAATTTCTGAAGTACATAATTCTGCATAGCCTTTTACTGCATTCAATCCTGTACCAATAGCAGTAGCTCCCATATTTATTTCAAGAAAAGCAGCACTTACATTTCGTAAAGATTGAATTTCTTTCTTTAACGTAACAGCAAAACCTCTGAATTCTTGACCTAATGTCATTGGAACTGCATCTTGTAATTGCGTACGTCCCATTTTAATTAAATCATTAAATTCTTCAGCTTTTTTATCTAATGAAAAATACAATTTTTCCAAAGAAGCAATAACCTGCTTATTCATTTCAAACAAAGCAAGCTTTAATGCAGTTGGGTAAGCATCGTTTGTTGATTGAGATAAATTTACGTGATCATTTGGAGAGCAAAAAGCATATTCACCTTTTTCTTTGTCCATAAATTCAAGAGCAAGGTTAGCAATTACCTCATTAGCATTCATGTTTACAGAAGTTCCTGCGCCACCTTGAATCATATCAACAGGGAATTCTTCAGAATATTTCCCTTGAATTAATTCATTTGAACCAAATTCAATTCCCTTATAAATCTCTTCAGAAAGCAATCCTAATTTAAAATTAGCTTTTGCAGCACCTAATTTCACAATTCCTAAAGCACGAATAAATTCTTTATAATCAGACAATTTATGTTTAGAAATTTTAAAATTTTCAACAGCACGTTGGGTTTGCACGCCATAATATGCTACTGAAGGAACTTGAAGTTCGCCTAATAAATCAGACTCTAATCGAAAGTTTTTCATTATATTTTATTTTATCCTTAAATTTAATAAAAATCTATATTGAGTTATTATATAAACCAACATTTTTGCTAAAAATAATAAAAGGCTTCTTTAATATGTTCAATTTCAAATTGAGCATTTTCATTTTTATGAATCGCAATAATATCAAATCGAACAAATAAATCGATATTATGCTTTTCGATATAATGATTTATCCCTTTTACAAGTAACTTAATTTTTGCAGGCTTTATAAAATCTTGAGGCAAACCAAAAGCTATTGAAGTTCTGGTTTTTACTTCAACCACAACTATAGTATTTTGATGTTTTACAATTATATCGATTTCGGATTTTTGGAAACGAAAATTTCGTTCTAAAATTTCATAACCTTCATTTTGAAGAAAAGACACAGCTAAATCTTCACCAAACTTCCCTAAATCGTTATGCTGTGCCATTTACAAGAATTTTAATTCAACCTTATTTTCTGTAACCTCAAATGAAACTTGCTGCCCCAATCTTAATGCTCGATTATCTTTTATATGACCTGCAGGAAAATCGAAACATACAGGGAAATCAAATTCAGATGTTACTTCTTTAATAATTCCAACAACATCTAATCCGAACGGAATAGAATTATCGTGCATATCGGTCATACCACCAACAACCAAACCTTTCAAATTATTAAAATATCCGTTACGTTTTAAATTTTGTAACATTCGATCAACGTGATATAAATATTCATCTAAATCTTCGATATACAAAATTTTCCCATCGGTGTTAATACTCGAAGGTGATCCTAACAAACTATAAATTATAGATAGGTTCCCTCCTACTAATTCACCTTGATTTTTACCAATTCGATTATTGGTTTGCGAAGGAATTACATAACCAAGCGTCACTCCAAACAACGCCTTGTATAAAGATTCAATGGATGTTTCAATAGTATTCGGAACCGTGAATGGCATAATACCATGAATTGTTGAAACTCCAAGTTTGTTTAGGTGGGAATGAAAAACAGTGATATCACTAAAACCAACAATCCATTTCGGATTTTGTGAAAATTTGTCGAAATTTAGTTTATCAATTATTCGCACGGATCCATAACCGCCGCGAGCAATCCAAATAGCTTTTATTTCAGAATCATCAAGTTGTGTTTGAAAATCAGCCGCGCGTTCTTCATCAGAACCTCCTAATTGAAAATTATCTAAACCAATGGTATTTCCTAAAACGGGAACCAAATTCCAACTTTTTAATAGGTCAATTGCTGGTTGTGCATCTTCTGCCGAAAATTTTCGAGCGGTACAAACAATAGCAATTTTGTCATTTGGTTTAAGATAAGTAGGTAGTTTCATAATTAAAAAAGAAAATTATCACACATAAAAAATGTTAGTACAAAATTATAACAATTAAACTGAGTGATATATTAAATAGTATACAAAAAAAACAAAGTTCAGTTATTTTTTTAATAACTAAAATCAAGATCCGTTACAGAGTAAATAAAAACACGTTAAAATTTTCATATTTTTTTTCTCATGTATTATTTTTTTTAATTTATGAATTAATTTAGCGACATGGTTAAAGCAATAAATATTTTATTATTATTCGTTTTTGTAAATTTCATATCAGCTCCGACTCTTGCGTTGGTAACAGATATTAGTTTACCTACAATAAGCTTTTCTACGCCTGAAGAAGAAACTCACTCTTCAAATTCAAATCTGAATTCTTTTTCTGAAGAAGAAGATCTAAAATTTCTCTCACTATTTTTCACTCCTTTTTATAACACCGATGCTGTCTACAAAAATGAATTTCTTATAGAAACAAAACTTTCTATAAATGATGATTTAGTGTTGAAAATTCCATCACCGCCTCCTGAATTAATTTAAGTTTCAACAGTTTATTTCCAATGTTTTACATCTGGAATCATACATTATGTTTAAACTTAATTTTTTCTTATGATTTTAAAAAATATTAAGAGCGGAATTTCTCAAAATTTCGCCCCAGGATTAGTTGTGTTTTTAGTTGCTCTTCCTTTATGTTTGGGAATTGCATTAGCATCTGGCGCACCACCCTTATCAGGAATTATCTCTGGAATAATTGGAGGTCTTGTTGTTGGTTTTATTAGCAATTCAAATATTAGTGTAACAGGTCCAGCTGCAGGTTTAACGGCAATCATCGTTTCTGCAATAACAGAATTAGGAACTTTTGAATTATTCCTAACTGCAGGATTAATTGCAGGAATTATACAATTGGTTTTAGGATTTATACGTGCCGGAAGTATTTCAAATTACTTTCCTAACAATGTTATCGAAGGCATGTTAGCCGGAATTGGTATCATTATTATTCTAAAACAAATTCCTCACGCTTTAGGCTTCGATAAAGATTATGAAGGAAATCTAACTTTATTTGACAACGGTTTTAACCCTGCTTATTTCTCAGAATTATTCACATCAATACATAGCGGAGCAGTAATTGTAACATTAGTTTCAATGGCTATTTTATTAACTTGGGAAAACGTAGCAGCTTTAAAAAAAATTAAAATGCTCCCAGGTGCATTAGTAGCAGTAATTGCTGGAATTATTCTTAACCAAATATTCATTACAACGGGTAGTAACTTTGCAATAAGTTCAGAACACCTTGTTACACTTCCTGTTCCGCAAAGTGCAGAAGATTTTAAAAATTTAATTACAATGCCAGATTTTGCAGGCTTTGCAAATCCGCAAGTTTGGATTGTTGGCGCAACGATTGCAATTGTTGCTTCAATTGAAACTTTATTATGTATTGAAGCTTCTGATAGGTTAGATTCTAAAAGAAGAATTACAGATACAAACTTAGAATTAAAAGCTCAAGGAATAGGAAATTTAATTAGTTCGATAATTGGAGGTTTACCCATGACTTCTGTAGTTGTTCGTAGCTCTGCAAATGCTAATGCAGGTGCGACTTCAAAAACTTCAACAATTATTCACGGAATCCTTTTATTAGTTTGTGTAATATCAATACCGTTTATCTTAAATTTAATTCCACTTGCAACATTAGCTGCAGTACTAATTTTAGTTGGTTATAAATTAGCAAAGCCTGCTACTTTCATACATTTTTGGCATAACGGAAAATATCAATTCATTCCGTTTATCGCTACAATCATTGCTATAGTCTTCACAGATTTATTAAAAGGCGTGGCTATTGGTTTGGTAATTTCTATCATTTATATCCTACAAGGAAACATGAAAAGAGCTTATTATTTAAGTCGTGAAAAATTAAATGAAACAGAAGATTTCACCATTAAATTAGCGGAAGAGGTTTCTTTCTTAAATAAAGCTGCTATTAAAAAAACCATCAAAAATGTAAGACCTGGTTCTAAAGTAACCATCAACGCCTCTGAAACTTCTTACATAGCAACTGATGTATTAGATTTAATTCAAGATTTTGCTAACGTAAGAGCTAAAGAAGAAAATATTACCGTAAAATTAATTGGCTTTAAAACTTCTTATAAAGAATACGAAGAAAACCAAAGCTCACACATTAACATAACACATAGCGGAGCTATTTAAATAGCCGCCATACTTATTAAGATATATATATTATGAAAACACATACATCAGAAACACAATCTACAATCTCACCAGAAAAAGCATTAGAATTTTTAAAAGAAGGTAATATTAGATTTGTAAACAACCTTAAGGTTAACAGAAATTTGTTAGAACAAGTGAATGACACCAGAGAAGGTCAATGGCCATTTGCTGTAATTTTAAGTTGTATTGACAGTCGCACCTCTGCAGAACTTATTTTTGACCAAGGTTTAGGTGATATTTTCAGTGTTAGAATTGCAGGAAATTTTGTAAATCAAGATATTTTGGGTTCTATGGAATTTGGTGCAAATGTAGCAGGATCTAAATTAATTGTGGTTTTAGGCCATACGAAATGTGGCGCTTTAAAAGGCGGTTTAGATGCCGAAGCTATAAACGCTACAGAAATGAAAAACTTAAGTCATTTAGTAAATCGTTTTAATCCAATAATCAATGAAATTATTCAAGACGGGGAAGAACGTTCATCTAAAAACTCAGATTTATTAGAACGTTTAAATCATCAAAATGTTCTTGAAACTATTAAAGAAATCCGCAAGGAAAGCACAACATTAAATAATTTAGAAAAAGAAAGTAAAATTAAAATTGTTGGAGCGAACTACTGTGTTGAAACAGGTGCAGTAACTTGGTTGTAAAACTTTTTAATTTTAGTTATGTAATAAATCCAGCTAAAAGCTGGATTTATTATTATTGTTTTAAACTCAGTAGTTTGGAAACATATTTTCCAACTACATCAAACTCTAAATTAACTTCTGTTCCCATTTCATACGTTTTAAACAAAGTATTTTCTAATGTATATGGAATAATAGCAACGCTAAAAGTATTTTTTCCTGAATTCACAACAGTTAAACTTGTTCCGTCAATAGTTATTGAACCTTTTTCAATAGTTATGTTATTTTTAGAAAAATCGTATTCAAATGTAAAATAAATACTTCCATTAGCATCTTCAATACCAATGCATTTAGCTGTTTGGTCAACATGGCCTTGAACAATATGTCCATCTAAACGTGCCCCCATTAACATAGCACGTTCTAAATTCACTAAGCTTCCAACTTGCCAATTTCCAATGGTCGTTTTTTCAATAGTTTCTTTAATTGCAGTAACTTTATAAACAGAATCTTCAATTGCAACCACAGTTAAACAAATTCCATTATGTGCAACGCTTTGATCAATCTTAAGTTCAGAAGTGATTTTTGAATCAATAAACAAATGAATGTTCTCGTTTTCACGAACAATATCTTTAACTACTCCAAAGGTTTCAATAATACCAGTAAACATATCTTGATTTATTTTACTAAATTTGCAGCTAAATTAGCAATAATTAAATTTAATTATGTGTAAAAAAGGAGAAAATATAATAGTAGGTATATCTATTGGAGATATGAACGGCATTGGTCCAGAAGTAATTCTTAAGTCTTTAGAAGACACAAGAATGATGGAACTTTGCACACCTGTTATCTTCGCTAATGCCAAACTTATTTCTTTTATACGTAAACTAGTAGGTTGTACGATATCTGTTCACGGTATAGATAATTTAAGCCAAATTCAATTAGGAAAAATAAATGTTTTAAATGTTTGGAAAGAAGGTGTAAATATCGAACCAGGAAAGTCAGACGACAATGTTGGTAAATATGCTATTAAATCGTTTATAGCAGCAACTGAAGCTTTAAAAAATAATAAAATTGATTTATTAGTAACCGCTCCTATAAACAAATACAACATTCAGTCTGAAGATTTTCAATTTCCTGGACATACAGATTATTTAAATCAAGAAATTGACGGCGAAGCGTTAATGCTTATGATTTCAGAAAATTTAAGAGTAGGTCTTTTAACCGATCATTTGCCTCTTAACGAAGTTTCAGAAGCAATAACTCCGGAATTAATCAAACAAAAAGTAAAAACAATTAACCAAAGTTTAATACAAGACTTTAATATCTTAAAACCAAAAATTGCTATCTTAGGATTAAATCCACATAGTGGCGACCAAGGCGTTATAGGAAAAGAAGAAATTGAAACAATCTTCCCAACTATTAAAGAACTTTTAAACGAAGGCTATATTGTTAACGGTCCATTTTCTGCAGATGCATTTTTTGGAAACGAACAATACAATAATTACGATGCAGTAATTGCTTGTTATCACGATCAAGGATTGATTCCGTTCAAATCAATATCATTTGGCGAAGGTGTAAACTACACAGCAGGATTAGAAAAAATTCGAACTTCACCAGACCACGGAACCGCATACGATATCGCTGGCCAAGACAAAGCAAAACACTCATCGTTTACAGAAGCCATTTACACAGCTTTAGATATTTATAAAAATAGAAACGCGTATTTAAAAAGTAAAGAGAACCCGCTTTACGAGATAAATAAAAATTAACAACAAAAAAATGTTGATAACACATTTGTTATAATAATATTTTTTTATCTTTGCACGCTCAAATAGATCCGTTATGGTAACTGAAAATGATTTTTTAATTCCCTTTATAGGATTAAAAGACGGAAAACATCAATTTGAATTTCATATCGACAAATCATTTTTTGATATTTTCGAATATGACGATTACAATGAAGTAGATGTAAAAGTAGATATCCTTTTAAATAAGAAATCTACATTACTTGAACTTTCATTCAATCACACCGGAACAGTTAATGTACCTTGCGATGTAACTAACGAAGATTTCGATCTAGAAATAGAAGGAAATATAAATTTAATAGTTAAATTTGGCGAGGAATTTAATAACGATAACGAAGAATTATTAATAATTCCTCACGGAGAACATCAAATCAATGTAGCACAATACATTTATGAAATGGTAGTTCTTTCAGTTCCTCAAAAAAGAGTTCATCCAGACGTAGTAGAAGACGATTTCGACGAAGACGATTTTGATTTTCTAAACGAAGATGATTTCGAATTAGATTTTGATTCTGAAGAGGATGATAAAATCGAAACAGAAGAAGAGAATACAAACAAAGAAACAGACCCTAGGTGGGATAAATTAAAACAACTATTAACGGATAAATAATATTGTAAGATGGCACATCCTAAGAGAAAAACCTCGAAAACAAGAAGAGATAAAAGAAGAACTCACTACAAAGCTGTAGCTCCAACAATCGCTACATGCCCAACAACAGGTGAAGCTCATTTATACCACAGAGCTCACTGGCATGAAGGAAAATTATACTACAGAGGTCAAGTAGTTATTGACAAAACTGAAGCAGTTGCTTAATTTTGTTACAAAAAAGCAAAACTCTCACGATTGTGAGAGTTTTTTTTTGCTTCGTTTTGGTTAAAAACGATGCGTTTTTGATGAATTCGAATAAAAAAAGGCTTAGTTTCGTTTTTTTTTTGTAATTTTCGACACTTTTTGGTCTTTTTAAAAATACAAAGTAAACCCTTATGACAAAGATTACAGCAGCCATTACAGCCGTTGGTAAATATTTACCTGAGTATGTATTATCAAATACAATTTTAGAAACTCTTGTAGAAACTAATGATGAATGGATTACTTCTAGAACTGGAATTAAAGAGAGAAGAATATTAAAAGAAGAAGGTCAAGGAACTTCTTACATGGCAATAAAAGCTGCTAATGATTTAATTGAAAAATCAGGCATCGATCCTAAAGAAATAGATTTAATAATCATGGCTACAACTACTCCAGATATGCCAGTTGCAGCAACCGGAGTTTACGTTGCTACTCAAATCGGAGCTACAAATGCATTTGCTTATGATTTACAAGCGGCTTGTTCAAGCTTTCTTTACGGAATGTCTACAGCATCTGCTTACATCGAATCTGGTAGATACAAAAAAGTACTTTTAATAGGAGCAGATAAAATGTCTTCAATTATAGATTATACCGATCGCGCAACTTGTATCATTTTTGGAGATGGAGCCGGAGCAGTACTTTTTGAACCAAATCACGAAGGCTTAGGCTTACAAGATGAAATTTTAAAAAGTGACGGAATTGGAAGAGAATTTCTAAAAATAGACGCAGGCGGATCAATCTTACCAGCTTCTAAAGAAACTGTTGAAAACAAACAGCATTTTGTTCATCAAGATGGAAAAACGGTTTTCAAATATGCTGTTTCTGGAATGTCAGATGTGAGCGAACAAATCATGCAAAGAAATAACCTATCACACGACGATGTAGATTGGTTAATCGCACACCAAGCTAACAAGAGAATTATTGACGCTACAGCAAATAGAATGGGATTAAATGAAGACAAAGTATTAGTTAACATTCACAAATACGGAAACACAACTTCTGCTACCCTACCTTTATTACTAAACGATTTTGAATCTAAATTCAAAAAAGGAGATAATTTAATTTTCGCAGCCTTCGGAGGCGGATTCACGTGGGGTTCTATCTATTTAAAATGGGCTTACACAAAAAACTAACAAACTAACTTAGAAATACATGGACATTAAAGAAATTCAAAACTTAATCAAATTTGTTGCTAAATCAGGCGCAACAGAAGTTAAATTAGAAATGGATGATTTTAAAATCACCATCAAAACTACAACAGAAGGAACAACCGAAACAGCTTACATTCAACAAATACCTGTTCAAGCTCAAGCTGTAGCTCCAGTTGCCGCAACACCAGCACCTGCAATTGCAGAAGCACCAGCTGCTACTGAAGCAGCAGAAAATTCAAATTACATCACAGTAAAATCTCCAATTATTGGAACATTCTACAGAAAACCTTCACCAGATAAAGCTCCATTCGTTGAAGTTGGATCTACAATCAAAACAGGAGATGTTTTATGTGTGATTGAAGCAATGAAATTATTTAACGAAATTGAATCTGAAGTAACAGGAAAAATCGTTAAAGTTTTAGTTGATGATGCTTCTCCAGTAGAGTTTGATCAACCTTTATTCTTAGTTGATCCATCTTAATTTGAAATAATCATTTGAAGTGATTTCAAATTTTCAAATTGTTTAATTTCAAATTAAAGAAACATGTTTAAAAAAATATTAATAGCTAACCGTGGCGAAATTGCTTTACGAGTAATTAGAACTTGTAGAGAAATGGGCATTAAAACAGTTGCGGTATATTCTACAGCAGATGCAGATAGTTTACACGTTCGTTTTGCAGACGAGGCTGTTTGTATTGGACCAGCTCCAAGCGCACAGTCTTATTTAAAAATGGCAAATATCATTGCAGCTGCAGAAATTACTAATGCAGACGCAATTCACCCTGGATACGGCTTCCTTTCTGAAAACGCTAAATTTTCAGAATTATGTCAAAAACACGGAATCAAATTTATCGGTGCTTCTCCCGAAATGATTGAAAAAATGGGAGATAAAGCCACTGCAAAAGAAACAATGAAAGCAGCAGGCGTACCTACAGTTCCAGGTTCAGACGGATTATTAGAATCTTTAGAACATGCTAAAAAAGTAGCTAAAGAAATTGGCTTCCCAGTAATGATGAAAGCTACTGCTGGTGGTGGTGGTAGAGGAATGCGTGAAATACATAAAGTTGAAGATCTTGATACTGCTTGGGAAAGCGCTCGTCAAGAAGCTGCTGCTGCATTCGGAAACGACGGAATGTACATGGAAAAACTTATAGTTGACCCACGCCATATCGAAATTCAAGTAGTTGGAGATTCTTACGGAAAAGCCTGTCACTTATCAGAAAGAGACTGTTCTATTCAACGTCGTCACCAAAAATTAACAGAAGAAACTCCTTCACCGTTTATGACTGACGAACTTCGTAACAAAATGGGAGAAGCTGCTGTAAAAGCCGCTGAGTACATTAAATACGAAGGCGCTGGAACAATTGAATTCTTAGTTGATAAAGATCGTAACTTCTACTTTATGGAGATGAACACTCGTATCCAAGTAGAACACCCAATTACTGAACAAGTAATTGATTATGATTTAATACGTGAACAAATTTTAGTTGCGGCTGGAGTGCCAATTTCAGGTAAAAATTATTTTCCAGAATTACACTCTATCGAATGTCGTATCAACGCTGAAGATCCATTTAACGATTTCAGACCATCTCCAGGTAAAATTACAACTTTACACACACCAGGTGGACACGGGATTCGTTTAGATACACATGTATATTCTGGATATACAATTCCACCAAATTACGATTCAATGATCGCTAAATTAATTACTACTGCACAAACACGTGAAGAAGCAATTAGCAAAATGAAACGTGCTTTAGACGAATTCGTAATCGAAGGAATTAAAACAACAATTCCATTCCATAGACAATTAATGGATGATCCGAATTATGTTGCTGGAAATTATACAACAGCATTTATGGAATCTTTTCAAATAAAGAAACCTCAACAATAGTAAAAATCAGCCTTAAGGCTGATTTTTTTTATCTACAAAAAAAAACAATCAATTATTTTAATTTTTTAATTAAAATTTATTCAATAAAAACTTGACTGATTTAAAAAAAAGTATATCTTTGATCATTATTAATTATTATTTTTTATTAAAATGAGAACAGGTAAAGTAAAGTTCTTCAATGAATCAAAAGGATTCGGATTTATTACTGATGATCAAACAGGTAACGACATTTTCGTTCATATCTCTGGAATCAAAAGTAGAGAATTACGTGACGGAGACTCAGTTTCTTACGTAGAATCTGAAGGAAAAAAAGGTACTATTGCATCAGAAGTTGTTGTATTAGACTAATTATATTTTATATATATTTCACCTTTAAAAAGGGCTATTTCGTTTGAAATAGCCCTTTTTTTTATTCCAATAAAACATAAGAAATAATATCAAACATCCATCTTTTACTATTTAAATGAATTCTATATTAGAACAATAAAAATTTAATTAACAAAATCACTTTATGTTATGACATTTTTATTATAATTTTATATATTGTGAACATTAAGTTAAAATAAATATGAATATGCAATATAATCAGTTTGATCTACTACCAATTCTTATGCAACTCATACTGGCAGCGGGTTTCGTGGTACTGACAATTTTCGTATCAAGTTTGCTAGGTCCAAAAAGAATATCTAAAAACAAGGAACAAAATTTCGAATGTGGAATTGAATCTGTTGGTAATGCCAGAATTCCATTTAACATTAAATATTTCTTAATCGCAATTCTATTTGTTTTATTCGATGTAGAAGTAATCTTTATGTATCCATGGGCAGTAAACTTTAAAGAATTTGGCTGGGATGGATTATGGAAAATGGGGATTTTTATGTTCTTGTTAGTTATTGGACTACTTTATGAATTCAAGAAAAAAGGTCTTGAGTGGGATTAATTTAAAAAGTTATGAGTAAAAATTCAAAACCAAAAATGGTAAATACACCAGATGGTTATGCTGGCGAAGGATTCTTTGCTACAAAACTTAACGAAGTAGTAGGTTTAGCTCGAGCTAATTCGATGTGGCCACTACCTTTTGCAACATCTTGTTGCGGAATTGAATATATGGCAACCATGGCAGCTACTTATGATATTGGAAGATTTGGATCAGAACGAATGAGTTTCTCGCCTCGCCAGGCAGATATGCTTTTAGTTATGGGAACAATCTCTAAAAAAATGGCACCAATCTTACGTCAAGTTTACGAACAAATGGCAGAACCTAAATGGGTAATTGCAGTTGGAGCTTGTGCTTCTTCTGGTGGAGTTTTCGATACATATTCGGTATTACAAGGAATTGATAAAGTTATTCCTGTTGATGTTTATGTACCTGGTTGTCCTCCACGTCCGGAACAAATTTTAGACGGAATTTTAACTTTACAAGAAATCGTTAAAAGCGAATCGGTAAGAAGAAGAAGTTCTGATGAATATAAAGAATTATTAAACTCATATAACATCAAATAAAATGAGCTTAGATAACCAAACCATTCAAAAGAAACTGGTAGATACTTTTGGTTTAGATATCATTGAGTTTTATGAATCTCACGATATGTTAACCATTGAAATAAACAGTAAAAAGAATCATGAAATTATCAAATTTCTAAAAGAAGATAAAGAATTAAACTTTAACTTCTTAACTGATGTTTGCGGAGTTCATTATCCAGATTACGAAACAAACCGTCAGTTCGCGGTTGTTTATCACTTACATAATTGGTTTCAGAACATTCGTTTACGCGTAAAATGCTTTACAAGTGGAGAAAATCCAAATGTTGATTCAGTGGTAGATTTATACAAATCTGCAAATTGGCAAGAAAGAGAAACGTACGATTTCTACGGTATTAAATTCAATAATCATCCGCAATTAAAACGAATTTTAAATATGGATGAGATGGAATCTTTCCCACTTAGAAAAGAATTTCCTATGGAAGACCAAGGACGTACAGATAAAGACGATCGCTTCTTCGGAAGAATACCAAATAATTGTTAATAAAACGCATATGTCTGACTTACTATTAACCCCAGAAAATCGTTTTCAAAAACAAATTGAAGAACGCCTTAAAAAAGACGGTGTTGAATTATCAGTTTTAAACTTAGGACCAACCCACCCTGCTACTCACGGAATTTTCCAAAACATTTTATTGATGGATGGAGAAACAATTCTTGATGGTGAAGGAACTGTTGGTTACATACATAGAGCATTTGAGAAAATAGCAGAAAATCGTCCGTTTTATCAAATCAACGTTTTAACCGATCGATTAAATTATTGTTCATCTCCTATCAACAATACCGGTTGGTGGATGACAGTTGAAAAAGCTTTAGGAATTGAGATTCCAAAACGTGTACAATATTTACGCGTTATTATTATGGAATTGGCTCGCATAGCAGATCACATCATTTGTAGTTCTGTAATGGGAGTTGATACTGGAGCTTTAACCGGATTCTTATATGTAATGCAATACCGTGAAAAGATTTACGAAATCTACGAAGAAATTTGTGGAGCTCGTTTAACTACAAACATGGGACGTATTGGCGGATTTGAGCGCGAATGGTCTGAAACTGCTTGGAGAAAAATTGACGAGTTTTTAAATGAATTTCCAGATGTTTGGTCTGAATTTGAAAATATGTTAACTCGTAATAGAATTTTCATGGATCGTACTATCGGTGCAGGAGCAATTGATGCGGAAACAGCAATGAGCTACGGATTTACAGGTCCAAACCTTCGCGCAGCCGGAATTGATTATGATGTTCGTGTTGCACAACCATATTCTTCTTACGAAGATTTTGAATTTGATGTTCCTGTTGGACAAAATGGAGATTGTTACGATCGTTTTTGTGTGCGTAATGCAGAAGTTTGGGAAAGTATGAAAATCATTCGTCAAGCAATTGCTAAAATGCCAGAAGGACCATATCATGCCGATGTTCCAGAATATTATCTTCCCCAAAAAGAAGATGTTTATCAAAATATGGAAGCTTTAATCTATCACTTCAAAATTGTAATGGGAGAAATTCCTGTTCCGAATACAGAAGTTTATCATGCGGTTGAAGCAGGAAACGGTGAATTAGGTTTTTATTTAATAACAAACGGAAGTCGTGTTCCGTATCGTTTACACTTCCGTAGACCATGTTTTATTTATTATCAAGCATTTAACGAAATGGTAAAAGGTAGAAGTTTATCAGATGCCATAATCACACTTTCCAGTTTGAACGTTATTGCGGGTGAATTAGACAGTTAATCATTATGGAAAAAACAAACTATAAACAAGAGATCAATTTCACTCCAGAATTAATGACACGAATCAATGAATTAATAAGTCATTATCCGGAAGGAAAACAAAAATCGGCACTTTTACCAATTCTTCATGAAGTACAAGACGCACATGATAATTGGTTGAGTTTAGAACTTCAAACCAAAGTTGCCGAAATATTAAACATCAAACCAATCGAAGTTTTTGAAGTAACAACGTTTTACACCATGTTCAATCAAAAACCAATGGGAAAATACATGTTAGAATTCTGCTCTACTTCTTGTTGTGCAATAAACAAAGCCGAAGATATGATGGATTATACATGTGAAAAATTAAACATCAAACCTGGACAAGTAACTTCTGACGGAATGTTCTCTGTTGTTGGTGTTCAATGTTTAGGAGCTTGTGGTTATGCACCAATGCTTCAGTTAGGTGATTTCTATCATGAACATTTAACGAAAGAAAAAATCGATCAACTTATTGATGATTGTTTAGCTGGAAAAATAACATTACACGATAAATAATACCATGGGAAGAAAAATATTATTAGATAAGATTAATATTCCGGGTATCAAAACCTACGAAGTCTATCGTCAAAACGGCGGTTACGCTTCGGTGGAAAAAGCATTAAAAATGGATCCAGACGCGATTACAGAAGAAGTAAAAACTTCTGGATTAAGAGGTCGTGGTGGAGCAGGTTTCCCTGTTGGATTAAAATGGAGTTTCATTGATAAAAAATCAGGCAATCCAAGACATTTGGTTTGTAATGCCGATGAGTCTGAGCCTGGTACTTTCAAAGACCGTTATTTAATGGAATACATTCCACATTTATTAATTGAAGGAATGATAGTTTCATCTTTCGCTTTAGGTGCAAATCTATCATACATCTACATCCGTGGAGAATATATGTGGGTTTTCAAAACCTTAGAAAGAGCCATCAAAGAAGCTTATGCGGCAGGTTGGTTAGGAAAAAACATAAAAGGTACAGGTTACGATTTAGATTTACATGTTCATTGTGGTGGTGGTGCCTACATCTGCGGAGAAGAAACTGCACTAATTGAATCGTTAGAAGGAAAAAGAGGAAACCCAAGAATTAAACCTCCATTCCCTGCAGTTAAAGGTTTATGGCAAAACCCAACAGTTGTAAACAATGTTGAGTCAATTTCATCAGTACCTTGGATTGTATTAAACTCAGGTGAAGAATATTCTAAAATTGGTTTAGGACGTTCAACAGGAACCAAATTATTTTCGGTTTCAGGTCACGTTAAAAAACCTGGAGTTTATGAAATTGAAATGGGAATGACCGTTGAAGAATTTATGAATTCAGATGAATATTGTGGAGGAATGATTGATGATCGCCCACTAAAAGGATTAATTCCAGGAGGTTCGTCAGTACCAATATTACCACAAAATTTAATATTCAAAACAGCTAACGGTGAAGATCGTTTAATGACATACGAATCTTTATCTGATGGTGGCTTTGCAACAGGATCATCTTTAGGTTCAGGTGGTTTCATTGTTTATAATGATACCGCTTGTATTGTAAGAAACACTTGGAATTTCTCACGTTTTTATCATCATGAAAGTTGCGGACAATGTTCTCCTTGTCGTGAAGGAACCGGATGGATGGAAAAAGTACTTTGGCGCATTGAAAACGGTGAAGGAAGAATGGAAGACATTGATTTATTATGGGATATCCAAAGTAAAATCGAAGGTAATACTATTTGTCCATTAGGAGATGCAGCAGCTTGGCCAGTAGCGGCAGCTATTCGCCATTTCAGAGATGAGTTTGAATATCACATTCGTTTCCCTGAAAGAATCAAAAACAGAGATCACTTTACCAATGAACCCTTTGAAAAAGTGAAGCATCTATTACAAAAACAATCAATTTAACCTCATAAAGGTAAAACCAAGAAACTATAAATAACATGAAAGTTACTATAGACGGACAAGAAATAGACGTAGAACCAGGAACAACAATTCTTCAAGCAGCTCGTATGATTGGAGGCGAAAGTGTTCCACCAGCAATGTGTTACTACTCAAAATTAAAAGGAAGCGGCGGTAAATGTCGTTGTTGCTTGGTTGAAGTTTCTAAAGGAAGTGAAGCTGACCCAAGACCAATGCCTAAACTTATGGCTTCTTGCGTAACTGGAGTTATGGACGGAATGGAAGTGAAAAGTATTTCATCCCCAAGAGTTACAGAAGCTCGTAAATCTGTTACCGAATTTTTGTTGATGAATCACCCATTAGATTGTCCTGTTTGTGACCAAGCCGGAGAATGTGATTTACAAAATTTAAGCTACAATCACGGAAAAGAACTAACTCGTTTCCACGAAGAAAAAAGAACATTTGAACCTGAAGATTTAGGAAACAATATTCAACTTCACATGAATCGTTGTATTCTTTGCTACCGTTGTGTTTACACAGCAGAGCAATTAACAGACGGACGTGTACATGGAGTTATTGGTCGTGGTGATCATGCACAAATTTCAACTTGTGTATCAGCTGCAATCGAAAACGAATATTCAGGAAACATGATTGACGTTTGTCCGGTTGGAGCTTTAACTGATAAAACGTTCAGATTTAAATCAAGAGTTTGGTTTAACAAACCATTTACAGCGCACAGAAATTGTGATAAATGTTGTGGAAAAACAACACTTTGGATGTTCGGAAACGAAATTCAACGTGTAACAGCTCGTAAAGATGAATATCACGAAGTTGAAGAATTCATTTGTAATGAATGTCGTTTTGACCATAAAGACGTGAAAGATTGGGTTATTGAAGGACCTCGTAAATTCGAGAAATTCTCAGTAATCAATCAGAATAATTATACAAGAAAAATGGAACCAATTCAAATTCATACAGAAAAACAAATTCTGAAAGGACGTGAACAAGACCGTAAGAAAATTTCTATGGCAGAAGTTCCAATGACTAATAATACGCCAAAATCATAAACTATGGAACAAGCTATTATTATAGAAAAAGGTGTAATCATCTTAATTGTTTTTGCAATTACGATGTTGTTTGCCATGTATTGTACTTTGGCAGAACGTAAGATTGCAGCTTGGATTCAAGACAGACGCGGACCAAACCGTGCCGGACCAGGTGGATTATTTCAACCACTTGCAGATGGTTTAAAATTATTCTCTAAAGAAGAATTTATGCCAAACACACCAAATACGTTTTTATTCGTATTAGGACCAACAATTTCAATGACCATGGCCTTAATGACAAGTGCCGTAATCCCTTGGGGAACTTCACTTGAAATTGGCGGAAGAACTGTAATCTTACAAGCTACAGATATTAACGTTGCTATGCTTTACGTATTCGCAGTTTTATCTGTAAGTGTTTACGGAATTATGATTGGTGGTTGGGCATCTAACAACAAATATTCATTAATGAGCGCGATGCGTGTGGCTTCTCAAATGATTTCGTATGAAATTGCTATGGGACTTTCTATCATCGCAGTTATTATGATGACAAGCTCAATGAGTTTAAGTGATATCGCAGCAAGTCAAAATGAAATGCAATGGAACATATTCTATCAACCCTTAGCATTCTTTATTTTCTTAGTTTGTTCGTTTGCAGAAACCAATCGTACACCATTCGATTTAGCAGAATGTGAACAAGAATTAATTGGAGGTTATCATACAGAATATTCATCAATGCGAATGGGATTCTTCTTATTTGCAGAATATGCAGCGATGTTCATCTCTTCTACCCTACTTGCAATAATTTTCTTAGGAGCTTACAATTATCCAGGAATGACTTGGGCAGCAGAAAATTGGGGAACCAATGCAGCAAACGGAATTGGAATTGCGGTTTTATTTATTAAAATCTGTTTCTTCTTATTCTTGTACATGTGGGTTCGTTGGACAATTCCACGTTTCCGTTATGACCAATTGATGAATTTAGGTTGGAAAACGTTAATTCCGCTTGCTATCATCAACATCATTATTACTGCGGTTGTTATTTTATTAAACCAATAAACTACTGAAAATGTCAATAGAAACGGTATCATTATCAGGAAGAAAAAAACAAGTAGCCAACAAAAAAATGACTTTTGCTGAACGCATTTACATTATTGCAATCGCAAAAGGAATGTGGACTACTTTGAAACATATGTTCAAGAAAAAAGTAACCATTAGTTACCCAGAACAAACACGTCCGTTTAGCGATGTTTACCGCGGTAGACATATGTTAATGCGTGACGATGAAGGAAGAGAACGTTGTACTGCTTGCGGACTTTGTGCCTTATCATGTCCAGCAGAAGCTATTACCATGAAAGCTGCAGAACGCAAACCAGACGAGAAACATTTATACAGAGAAGAGAAATACGCAGAGATCTATGAGATTAACATGTTGCGTTGTATTTTCTGTGGTTTATGTGAAGAAGCTTGCCCAAAACAAGCTATTTACTTAACTAAATCAAAACAAATTGTTTTTTCTGATACTTCTCGAGAAAGCTTC
Organism: uncultured Flavobacterium sp.; assembly: GCF_947632075.1. Taxonomy (GTDB): domain Bacteria; phylum Bacteroidota; class Bacteroidia; order Flavobacteriales; family Flavobacteriaceae; genus Flavobacterium. The sequence goes on along the minus strand of NZ_CANRNX010000015.1, from coordinate 684 downwards.
ATCTTCGGAAAAGAAGAATTAGTAATGCCTTTAGAAATGGCCATTCAGAACACTAAAAAAATGCAAGCCTAATTATGATTGAGATATTATTTTATTTGCTTTCAGCAATTACATTAGGAAGTGCTTTTATCACCATTTTAAGCAAAAATCCTATTCATAGTGCCATTTGGTTAGTAGTTTGTTTTTTTAGTATTGCCGGACATTACGCTTTATTAAACTCACAATTCTTGGCAATGGTTCACATTATTGTGTATTCTGGTGCTATTATGATTTTAATGTTATTCACCATCATGTTGATGAATTTGAATATCAGCAACGAAATTTCAAAACCATTAGTAACCAAGTTAATTGCAACGGTTGCCTTCTGTTTAATCGGATTGGTATTAGTTGCTGCCTTAACACAAACAGCACCTGCATTTGATGCTTACGTAAATTCAGGACAAGATTACCAAAGCATTCAAGTTTTAGGAAAAGTGTTATTAAACGAATTCATTGTTCCGTTTGAAATGGCTGCTGTGTTATTATTAATGGCGATGATTGGAGCGGTATTAATTTCTAAAAAAGATAAAAAAATAGCATAATTATGGAGAACGTTTTACAAATCATAGGAATTGAAAACTACATCTATTTAGCTATTTTACTATTTAGTGTAGGCGTTTTCGGAATCTTATATCGCCGTAACGC
>NZ_CANRNX010000014.1 GCF_947632075.1 uncultured Flavobacterium sp. | reverse complement strand
AGAGTGGTCGAATGCGGCAGTCTTGAAAACTGTTGACTGTAACAGGTCCGGGGGTTCGAATCCCTCTTTCTCCGCAAGTAATAATCAGTTTTAATATTGATTTACGCCTAAAGGACTATAAAACCTGCAATCTTTAAGATATGCAGGTTTTTTTTTTGTGCATGAGAATCATCAAAATTTATAAAAATGCTCAAAATTCTGTGGCAAAATAATGGCAATTTTTTAAAGGTAAAATTATTGCCTCTAAAGTAAACACAAACACCTGATTTTCAACATGTAAATATATTTAACGACTTGAATTTAAATTATTGTAGTTCGATATTTATCAATATTTAAATTTATATTATATGTTAGAAACAAGTTACGGATTAAATTTCTTTCTCAAAACTCATCATAAAGGATTCGATTTACGATATATTTATTTAAGAATCACTGTTAATGGAATACAGAAAGAAGCATCTACCAAACGAAAATGGGAGTCATCAAGATGGAATCAGAAAAATGAAAAAGCAATTGGTACAAAAGAAGATGCAAAAGCTTTAAATTATTTTTTAGATTCATTGAGACGAAAAATCGATGACTATAAAATACAACTGATAAATCGTAATATCTCAATTACATCAAAGCTACTAATTGATTATGTACTCGGAAATACTGTAGCAAATACAAAAGTACTTGAAGAATTTCAAAAACATAATAACGAAATTTTCGCATTAGTTTCTAAAGGCGAGTATAGTATGGGTACATACGAAAGATACGTTACAGCTAGATCACACGTTGGAGAATCTGGTCAAATTGACCACCTGATTCTCCACGGGGCATTGCCATTCTTTTTCAGTTCGTTTTTCTTTAAGTAGAAAAGGAGTTTGTACGTCGATTTTTTTGTCTGCTCCATAACTCAAATGTTTAATGTTTAAAATTAAATTACATTGAGTTACAAGGGAATATAAAAAAGGGTGCAAAACACTGAAATATAACCTGTTAAGTTATGTTGTTACCTGTGTCAATCGGTAACGATTTAGTAACCTAACCTTGTCAATTTAAGCCTAAAATCATTCAGACACGGACTTCCAATTCAAGACTACTATTTTATAAAGCATTGTATAATAACGGGTTTAACCGTTTTGCTTATCTTTGCATTTTAATAATCTTTTTTATACAAAAAGATAAGTATCTTTTTGGTAAAAACGTCAAGAGGTTTTATGTAAAACGACGGGAGGTTTTGGGTAAAACCTCCCGTCGTTTTTTAAGCCCAATATTTATAAGGGGTTTCAAAGCATAAAAAAAGCCTTTTGTTTGGTAACAAAAAGCTCTTTAAAAAATATAAATAATGTAAATTATTCTTCAGCGTAACGTTCCATTTCTCTATCGTAGAACTCCCCTGCTAACTTGATAAGTTTTTCCATTTCTTCAGCAACTTCATCTTCTTCGCTTACTTCGATATCTTCTAAAAATTCAACTTCATCATTTTCAAGATTAACTAAAAAACGAGGAAAGTCTAAATGGATGATAAAAATATCATCTGGGAAATCAGTATTATCTGCTAAAACAAATTTTGGTAATTCCATAATATAAATATTAAGCTTATGATTTTTGTAAATTAATTAATTTTCGTGTCATATAATTTAGGCGAAGATACGAAAAAATTGCAGCAGCAGTTAACCCTGCTAATAATCCGTACCAAATTCCTTCGACACCTAATTTTGTATATAATCCTAAATATATAGCAATTGGAAAACCAATTAACCAATACGATACAAAAGTGATTACAGTTGGAATATTTACATCTTGCAATCCGCGTAAAGCACCTAAAACGGTAACCTGAATTCCATCTGAAATTTGGAATATAGCAGCAATCATTAATAGTTTACCTGCTAATTCAATCACTTCTTGATTTAGTAAAGCATTTTTAGCATCTTCCGCATCTAAGAAAAACAACGGAATGTAACTGTGGAAAACCACAAAGAAAACAGCAAAGAATGTGTATAATAAAATAGTCATTAAAACTATAGAAAATGCAACAACTCGTAACTTCACAAAATCTTGAATTCCTTTCTGATTTCCTACTCTAATCATAGCCGCAACACCTAAACCCGAAGCAAACATAAAAGTCATTGAAGCCATACTTAAAGCAATTTGGTTTGCTGCTTGTGCAGAAGTACCGATCATGCCCGAAAGCCAAACGGCCCCAGTAAACAAGCCAACTTCAAATAATGATTGCATCGATGAAGGACCTCCTAATTTTGAGATTTTTACACAAATTACTTTATCTATTTCTTTCAAAGAAATCTTAGACAAAAAGGTAGTGAAATCTTTTAAACTTCTCAATGCAAAGTACATATAAATTAACATAGCGATACGCGAAATAAGGGTTCCGTATGCTGCTCCCATCATCCCTAATTCAGGGAAAATCCAAATTCCATAAATTAAAAAATAATTAAAAAGTACGTTAACTACATTAGAAATTATTGTAGCAAACATAGAATATTTAGTTTGCGACTTACCATCTGCAAACTGTTTGAATGCTTGAAAAATGACTAATGGTATAATGGATAAAGCTACAATATCTAAAAAAGGTTTAGCCATTACAATAACCTCCTCTGGTTGTTTCATAAAATCTAGAATAGGTTTCATGAAGTACAAAACTCCGAATAAGAAAAAACCTAGTATGGTACATAAAACCAATCCGTTTATAAATACTTTTCTGCCTTGAAGAACATCGCCAGAACTATCAGATGAGGCAATTAAAGGTGTAATTGCAGTAGAAAATCCAACCCCGATAGAAATTGCAATAAACACAAAACTATTCGCTAAAGAAGCTGCAGCAAGTTCAGTTGGGCCAATTTGCCCAACCATAATGTTATCAATAACACCAACAACGGTATGCCCTAGCATTGCCAAAATAATCGGATAAGCTAATTTAAAATTATACCCGAATTCTTTAGTATAAACACTTAAATTCATTAAAAAAAATTTAGATGCAAAGATAGTTACAAATTCTCACTTAAATAATCTCAAATGAACTTGAGTTCTAAAGCAAATTTGTATTTTTACTAAAAATATATAATTATGAAAAATATAAGGCTTTTATTTACTTTAGTTATCTTCACTTCGTTGGTTGTAAGTTGTAAATGTTTAAAACCTAAATCATCAACAACAATGACAAATTTAGAAAATACAAGTTGGACACTTATTCAATCTGGAAATAAGGTTTATGTAAAAAACAGCGAAACTCCAGATGGAATTACACTTTCTTTTGAAAATGGAAATTTCTCTACAACGGATGGTTGTAATGCAGTTGGTGGAGAATTTACTTTAGATAATAACAATATTAATTTTGATAAAATTAGAAATACGATGCGTTACTGCGATCAAGAATTTATGCAAAAATATGGTTATGGTGTAGCTTTCTTTTCAGCTAAAAAGTTTGAAATCAAGAATAATAAACTTTTTTTGTATGAAGAAGATGGTAAAACATTAATTGCAGAATACGCTAAAAAATAATTAAAAAGAAGTTAGTAATGCTAACTTCTTTTTTTTGGCATTACATTTGAAAGACTTAACAAAAATTAAAATTTATATCATGAAAAAAATATTTTTTATCGCAGCAACTATTTTATTTACTCTAAACACACAAGCTCAAACTTTTAAAGAAGAACCTGTAATTGTAGTCAACGGACAAGGAAGTGTAAAAGTGCAACCAGATGAAGTTGTTTTAACAATTGGATCAGAAATTAAAGGTAAAGATGCTTCGACTGTGAAAAAGGAAAACGATAAGGTAATGGCTAAGATGATTTCTTTTCTAAAAAAGGAAAAAATTTCTGAAAAAGATTATCAAACTCAAAACGTGAGTTTAAACCGACAATATGATTATGAAACTAAAACAGAATATTATGTTGCTTCACAGATTTTAACTATTCAATTAAATGATTTATCAAAATATGAAACCATTATGTTTGGATTAGTTGATGCTGGTGCAAATACTATTCAAGGAGTTGAATTCAAATCTTCGAAAACTAATGATTATGAATCGGAAGCGAGATCAAAAGCTGTTGATAATGCTAAAATCAAAGCAAAAGATTATGGAAAAGCACTTAAACAAGATGTTGGTAGTGCAGTTTTTTTAAGTGAAAACTCACATGTTATAAACCCAAGAATTTACAATTTAGAAGCTAAAATGCTTTCTGCGGATTCAGCAAATAGACAAACTGTGGCTCCAGGTGAAATAGAAATAACAAGCAATATTGTGGTTCATTTTCAATTAAGAAAATAAAAAAAATAAAACTTAAAAATAAATACTTTACAGTTTAGTAAAATGTAACGTCTTTAATTTCCTTAACTTTGTACAAATCATAATAAACATGTCTAAATTAAATGGAAAAAAAGCCTTAATCACTGGCGGCGGTCGTGGTTTAGGTAAAGCAACTGCAATTGCTTTTGCTCAAGAAGGAATTAATGTTGCAATTACCGGTCGTAACGAACATAATTTACAAGAAACGGTAAATGAATTAAAAGCATTAGGTGTCGAAGCTGTTTATGAAGTTTTTGATATTGCAAACGTTTCTGAAGTAAAAACAGGTATTGAAAACATTATAGCTAAATTTGGAACAATTGATATTTTAGTTAATAATGCAGGAATAGCTGCTTTTGGTTCTTTCTTAGAAATGGAAACTGAGAAATGGGTTAGCATGATTAACACTAACGTTTTAGGAATGTATTATGTTACTAAAGAAGTTTTACCTTTTATGGTTAACCAAAACGAAGGTGATATTTTCAATGTTTCTTCAACAGCTGGAATAAACGGAAACCCAGGAACATCTGCATATTCAGCATCAAAATTTGCAGTAATTGGTTTATCTGAATCGTTAATGAAAGAAGTTCGCAAAAATAACATTCGTGTAACTACATTAACTCCAAGTACTATTGCAAGTGACATGTCTTTAGAATTAGGAATTACAGACGGTAATCCGGATAAAGTATTGCAACCAGAAGATTTTGCAGAATTAATTGTAGCAACATTAAAATTCCCAAGAAGAGCTTTAATTAAATCGGCTTCAATTTGGAGTACAAATCCGTAATAAAATAAAAAACTTCAATATTTCTATTGAAGTTTTTTTATGCTTTTATTTTTCTTTACCTAAGTCTTTAATCATTGAAACTGAAAAGAAACCCAAAGTAATAACAGCCAAAATAATACAAATCCACATGAAGGCTGAAGTTTGCCAGAAGCTTTTATTTACTTCTTCTTTTGCTTGAGTTTTAATTTTCGCAATATTTAAAACTTGGGTTGTTGGATAATTCTTATTCAAATCAATTCCTGAAAGAGCCAAATCGTAATTAGGTTCTTTAAATTTTGAGTCAATTATTAAAGAATAAATTTCATTTTGTTTCAAATCAGCAATTAAATAGGTTTGATTTTGGAACAATTGTATTGAATTTAAAGTCAATTCAGGATTATCATGGTTATCAATAACTAAAGTAAAACTTTTTGTAAACAAATTTCTAATGTTGAATTGATTCACATTTTTTGAATTCAATTCAAAACTCATATAATTTTCTTGATACGAAATGTTGCGTTTCTTTCGTCTTTTTGTTTTTTCAAGCAAAATTACTGCTTCACGCAAGTAAAAATTTGGTGCAGAAATATCAAATCTAAGCTTATTAATTAGTTGAGGTTTGTCGAACGTAAAAACAATTTCTGTTTGTTTAGTTTCTTTATTAAAACTTCTTTCTTGAGAACAATTTTTAAGTTCAATAAACTCTTTTTCTAATTTGTGATTGGCATATAAATTAACTTCTAAAATATTTATTGGAAGTGATTTCTTATCCAAAAATTCAAATTTTAAAAATTTATAATCATTAACAGGAAAAGAAAATAAACGTTCAACCCAAGTACCATTTTCAGTTGATAAACCTGATACAGACTGATTATTAACTAATCCAAACCATTTTTTTTCATCATTACTTCCATAAATATTGTATTGCTTAGAAACGTTTGTATTTGCATTTTTTAAATACAAACCATCTAAATTCTGCTTATTTTCATTTAAAATAATAATTGAAGTTGAAACCGTATCAATTACATTTTTCTGAAATATAGGAAAGTTTTTTTGATTGGATTCAGAAAGATTTTCTTCATAAATCGCAAAAGGAACTTCTGAGTTTTGACTATCGTAAATTCGAAAACGTGAAAACGAATTATTGGCATCTGAAATTGCTTCAGGTGTAAGAGCAATTTTATGCAACCCGTTTAAATTAACTGATTCTATGTTTCCTTTATATTCTTGTGCTGAAGCGTAAAGAGAAACCAATAATATTAAACTAACTATTTTTTTCATTGTTATTTTTTTGATTTTCATCATTAGATTTTTTATTCAATTTTTGATAAACAAATGAAATTATCAGAATTAAAATTCCTAATAAAATAAAAGCTACAATTCTTCCTGGTCCAGAAACATTAATATCAAAAACAAACAGTTTTACAACAGTTAAACCAAGCAAACTTAAAGCTATAATTCGTAATTGTTTTACTTCTTTTTTAATTCCGATAATTAAAAATACAAAAGATAATAATCCCCAAAGTATAGGAAAACCAACTTTTATAACTCGTTTTTTAATGTTAGATAATATTTCGTCATATAAATAATAAACATCATAGCTGTCAGGGTCAATTTTTAAAACAGAAGCTTTAATAGAATCAGCTGAAGAAATTAAAGTGTGAACCATAATTTCATTACTTAAAATAAAAGTAAGAATGAAAGCAAAAACCCAAATAGAAATTTTATTATTTAAAACAGTAGTAATTTCGGCATCTTTTCTGTTTTTAAATAACAAATATAAAGTTAACAATACAGATATTAGAATAACGTAATGTCCTATAAAAGCTGAATTACTTTCATAATTAAAATAAAGGTTATTAAATATTTCTTCATAAGTTAAACGGTGAAATTTAACTAAATAAATTAAAAGATTAATTCCAGACAAGAAAATTGCAATGTAACTATTTGTTTGATTCTTAAACTTAAATAAGAAATAAACTAAAATTGTGGTGAATACAAAATGATAAACTACTGTGTAAGAAACAATTGAAGCTTCGTTTGCAAAATATAAATTTACTTGATAAAAAACTTCCAACATTCCAACTAAATAACCTAATAAAAGTAAAAGTACAAGCTCAATTTGCTTAAAAGGTTGGGTTGCAATAGTTATAAAATAAAATTTTGTAGGCTCAATTTCTTTCTTAGCTAAAGAATAAATCATTACAAATGAAGCAACTGAAAATAAACCTGTTATAAACACTTTATTAAAAAATGGATACAAATCTATATCGCTAGAAACTGAATAATTTTGTCCCCAATCCATCAATAAACTTACCAACATCAAAAACTGAACTACAATTGAACCAATTCTGAAAGTAGTAATTTTTGATTTTTGAGAAAGCCAAAATAACAAAACAGCTTCACAAGCCCAAAATAAAGTAATATAATTTCCGTTAAACTGAAATGGGATAGTTAAGGTTATAAAAGTTAAAGCTAAACCTAAAAGAAAATAAATTGCATCTTTTTTTATTCCGAATTTTCTGTATAAAACTATAGAAAACACAAGATTATAAATCGCTAATGAAATGGTAAATATTCCTTTAAATTCGGTTTGCCAATTACTAAAAATGGTTGCTCCTATACCGAAATAAGAGAATGTATTAGCTAACATAATTAGATACTCCATTTTCGTAAAACTTCCGTTATTTCTAACGTTATTTATTACAGAAGCAATACTAAAAATGATATACATTAAAATTGCAAAGATTAAGGCTCCGAAATACGGAGTTTCATCTAATATAAATTCATTTCTGAACCAAACTCCATAAATTAAAGTTGAAAATATAAAAGCTAATAATGTAACAACGTTCCACTTTTTGAAATATGAAATTATTAACATTCCAACATTTAAAATGGCAATGTAAGAAAACAGAACTTGATAATTTCCTGAACCAGTACTTACCATAAACGGTACAGCAAAACCACCAATTAACGTTAGTATTGCTAATTCTTTTCTGTTATATGAGACTGAAACTAATGCACTAAAAATGGTAATGACAACCATAATAGTAAAGGCTACGGTTTGACTAAAAAGTTCGTAGTCATGAAATGCAATTCCGATTGTAAAATAGAAAATACTCACCGCTCCTGCAACAAAAACGGAACTGAATGCTGCGAAATTTTTCCGTAATTTGTGCGCCACTGCCATAACAATACCACCTGCCAAAATTCCAATTCCAACACGAGCTGTTTCATTTATCCAATCACGATCAATGGCGTATTTTACAAAGAAACTAATTCCTAAAACAAGAATTAAAATTCCAAGTTTACTAATTAAATTTTCCCCAATGAATTTTTCTAAATCTGGATTTTTTTCTTTAAAAGTTTCAAACCATGATTTTCGAGGTTCAAAAACTATTGGTTTAGAGGTAGGTTCTTTTATAGGTTCGATATTTGAATCAACTATGAATGCAGATTGTTGTATAGTTTCTTCAATTTTTGAATCATCTTTTAACGGTTGAGTAATTTCAATTTTCTCTTCAACAAACTCTATTAATTTTTCTTCTTTAACGGTTTCAACTTTTTCAATTTCAATGGTTGGTGAAACAATTTCAGGATCTGTCGAAACTACATTTGAAGTTTGATCTGTTTTAACTGAAAAATTGAGAAATTTTTTATCTAATTCATTTTTAAGATCTTCAATTTTAAAAGTAAGATTTCGAATTTCAATTTGAGAATCGGTACGATTCTTACTCATTCTTTTTAAAATAACAATAAAGAAAATAAGCATTAATAATATATAAAATATTTCCATGACTTTTTTTTAACAAATATAGTTAAAAAGCAATATTTTTATCATACTTTTATGATAATTAAAGTCCATTCAGTAAAAAAATAAATTATGATTAATAAAGAAGAAAACGAAGAATTAAATGAAAATCAGATTAATGAAACTAATCTTGAGAGTACAATTGAAAATGAGAATTTAGTGAACAATGAGGAAGATATTGAAATTGTTGAAGTTTCTGAAATAAATGAACTTAAAAGTAATAGTGTCGAAGTTGAAGAGGTTATAATTGAAACTGAAGAGCCAATTGATAATCAAACAGCTACAAATATGATTTTAGAAGAAAAAAATGAAGAAACACAAAGTAATAATTCTAATAATAATCAAACACATTCATCAATTGAAAATATTTTGTTACAACAGCAACAAATGAACCAAAGTAACAGTATGGGAATTGCAGGATTTGTTTTGTCAATAGTAGCAATTCTTCTATCTTGGATTCCGGTTTTAAACTGGATTTTATGGCTTTTAGGTTTAATTTTCTCAATTATTGGAATGACAAGAAAACCAAAAGGCTTTGCAATTGCGGGTTTAGTGATATCATTAATTGGAATTGTAGTAATGCTTTTTTTTATTGCAATTATAGCGGCTGTTTTTGCTACAACCACAATTTAAAAAATAAAAAGACTCGATTAATCGAGTCTTTTTATTTTTTAAAATCATTATGCTTTTGAAAAAAACTTTTCTTTTATAAAAGAATATATAATTGGTAAAACAGATAAAACTATAATAATTAAAACTACTTTAGAGAAATTGTCTTTTATAATTGGAATATTACCTAAAAAGTAACCTGCTAAAGTTAATCCTACTACCCAAACAATGCCGCCAATCACATTATATTTAAAGAAAGTTTGATAATTCATTTTTCCTACTCCAGCAACAAATGGAGCTAAAGTTCTCACAATTGGAACAAAACGTGCTATAACAATAGTTTTTGAACCATATTTTTCATAAAACTGATGAGTTTTTTCAATATGTTCTGGTTTTATAGGTTTTTTTCCGAATATTTTCAAATTCAACATTCTATTTCCAAAATCACGTCCAATCGTATAATTTAAAGCATCACCTGTAATTGCTGCAATTAACATCAAACCAATAACAATCCAAACATTCAAACTTTCAGAATATTGCGCAGCTAACATACCTATTGCAAAAAGCAAAGAATCACCTGGTAAAAATGGCATGATCACCAGACCGGTTTCTACAAAAATTATTAAAAATACGATGGCGTAAAACCAAACGCCGTAATTAGCTAAGAATTCAGCTAAATGTGCATCAATGTGCAGGATAAAATCAATTAATTCTAACATTTAATAATTTATTATTTTAAATTAAATTCAATATAAACTGGTATGTGATCTGACAATTTACGTGCCTCTTTCAAATTATGAAAATCTTTATAAAACAACAAAACACCTTGGTTTAAAACTTTTACTTTCTCATTTTTATAAAAAATATGATCTAACGGATTTGCTAAGCATTCACCATTTATACATTCTTGCTTTAAAGATGTTTTTTGATTTTTAAACAAAGGATTAAAACCTAAATCTTTAAGCGGATTAAAAACCGAATGTGATTGACTAAGATTAAAATCGCCTACAAAGAAAAACAAATTTGCATATTCTTTAGGAAAAAATTTTAAATATTTAATCTCAGTTTCAGGCTTACTTGACTTAGGAACTGCATGAAAACTTGCGACAGTGAATTCCTTATTCTTGTATTCGAAAGTTGCCATATAAGGCTCACGTTCAATTTGTTGTTCAAATTTCTTATCCAGAAAAGGTCTTCCTTTTAATTTAATGTTTTTTGCTTTCCATAAATAAGCATAACGTTCAGATCGTTGTCCGGTACTTTTTGTAGGGTCACTTACAACATAATCCCATTTGTTACCTTTTCTATTCAATTCATCTGCTAATTGGGCAACCTTTTGAGCTCCGGCTAAACCTGTAACAACTTCTTGAATGACAACAATATCATAATCACATAAAATGTTTGCCATGTAAGCAATTTGTTCGTTGGTTTTAGACTTCCCAAAATTTTTAAGATTCCAAGAAACCAAAGTAACTTGAGAAAAACCTAAGTGAACAAAAAAAAATAAAAAAAGACTTAAAACGAAAAATTTCTTCATAAAAAAAAGGCTTTCGCCTTTTTCTATTACATTACAGGTCCTTGCCATTCGTTCATTCCTCCTACTAAGTTGAATGTAGAATCAAAACCTAATTGTTTCATAATTAAACAAGCTTGACCGCTACGATTACCAGAACGGCAATACACATAATAATTTTTGGTTTTATCTAAAGATTCTAATCCGTTAATAAAATCTTGACCTAAGTAAAAATCTAAATGTAAAGCTTCTGGAATCATACCTTCCTCTATCTCTTCAGGTGTTCTAACATCTAAAATAATTCCGTTTGTATCGTTTTGGAAGTCATTCCACCATTGTTGTTGTTCTAAATCCATCTTATTTCGAATAAAAATTGATTTCAAATATAAAGATATTTATAAAGGTAGAAAAGATAAAAAGCTATTTCGTTTGAAACAATAATTTATAACTTTGAAAGAAAAAACGATGTCTTCACACCATATAGTACGCGACGATCAAGAGCCAGCATTAATTATTGCAAATGGCGAAGCTTGTAGCAGAGATTTATTAGACCAACTTTTAGAATGGTCACCTTTGGTAATTGTATTAGATTCTGCAATTGAACGAGTTATTGAATTAGGTATTAAAGTCGATGTTTTAATTGGAGATTTTGACCGTAATTTTGAATATGAAAAATATAAAGATTTACAATTTCCAATCGATGTTATAAAAGTTGATTGTCAAAACTCGACCGATTTAGATAAAGCTTATAATTATTTAATCGAAAGAAATATTCCGGCAGCTAATGTAGTTTGGGCTACCGGTCGCAGAGCTGATCATACTTTTAGTAATTTAACTAATGTTGTAAAATTTGCCGATCAGCTAAAAATTGTAATTTTAGATGATTATTCTAAAGTTTTTTTACTTCCGAGGAAGTATAAAAAATGGTATCCAAAAAACACACCAATTTCCTTAATTCCTTTAGGAAAAGTAGATGGAATTTCTACTAATAATTTAGCCTATTCACTAAATAACGAATCATTAGAATTAGGTTTTCGTTCTGGAAGTAGTAATCACGTAGTAGAAGATGGAATCGTAGATATTACTTATACAGATGGTTATATGCTTATGATGGAATGTTTTGATTAGACTATAAAATCTGCTAAAACCAATGCAGCCATAGCTTCAACAATTGGCACAGCCCTTGGAACCACACAAGCATCATGTCTACCACGACCTTCGACTTCTTTAATTTCTCCAGAAGTTGACAGCATTTCTTGTTTTTGAAGTAAAGTTGCAACTGGTTTAAAGGCCACACGAAAATAAATATCCATTCCGTTACTTATTCCACCTTGAATACCTCCTGAAAAATTTGTTTTGGTAGTTCCGTCTTCATTGAAATAATCATTATGTTCACTACCAAACATTTTAGTTCCTTCGAAACCACTTCCAAATTCAAAACCTTTACAAGCATTTATACTTAACATTGCTTTTGCTAATTCAGCTTCTAAACGTTCAAAAACAGGATTTCCTAAACCAACAGGAACATTTTTTATCACGCAAGTAATTGTACCTCCAATAGTATCTCCTTTTTTCTTAGTTTCTTTTATCAAAGATTCCATTTGAATAGCAATTTCCAAATCAGGACAACGTACATCATTTGATTCAGTTAAACTCAAATTAAGTTCAGTGTGAGGTTTTAATACAGAAATATTTCCTACAGAAGAAACATAAGCTTGAATATTTATAGGTTTGATAATTTGTTTTGCAATTGCTCCTCCAACTACTCGACAAGCTGTTTCACGAGCAGAACTACGTCCTCCACCTCGATGATCACGATGCCCGTATTTTTGTTGATAGGTAAAATCGGCATGACTTGGTCGATAAAAACCTTTTATGTGATCGTAATCTGTAGATTTAGTGTTTTCATTCGGTATCATAAACCCAATGGGAGTTCCTGTAGTTTTACCTTCGAAAATTCCAGAAAAAAAATTTACAAGATCTGATTCTTTACGTTGAGTCACAATTTTAGATTGTCCAGGTTTTCTACGATCAAGCTCGTTCTGAATGAAATCAAAATTTAATTCAATACCAGCCGGACAACCATCAATAATTCCACCAATCGCTTCTCCGTGAGACTCTCCAAAAGTGGTTAATACAAATTTTCTCCCAAACGCATTTCCTGACATATTCGTAATTTTGACTTCAAATTTACTGATAAAATAAAAAGCTATCAAAAAATGATAGCTTTTATTTAGTAAACAACAAACAAACTTTTTCTCAAATCAGACAAAAACTTAAAAAGATGACTAATTGAGTAATAATCACTAGCAATATAGATATTTTTTTTATGAAAACAATATTTTTTAAAACTTTTTTTTACATTTTTGATTAATCTTTAAAAAAACTTTTTTTTATAAATTTTGTTAAATATTTAGAAATTCTATCTCAAAATAAATAATTTTGTACATCCAAAAAAAACATGATTATATTCAAAACGCTTAAACTTTTTAAGTTAATCTTAAAATATTAATCATGACCGATTTATCAATTTTAGATAATTATGAAACAAATGGAAAATTGATTCCCTTTGCAACTAATTATATATTATATCCAGATGGTAAAATTTATTCGTTGAATTCAAATAAGTTCTTGAAAAAAGTTAAAAATAAAGGAAAAACTTCTGATAAATATTACTACACCTACGATTTAGGTTTAGCAGAAAAACATTTAGTAACACGCTTAGTTATGTTTGTTTTTAGCGAACATGAATATTCAACAATTACTAAAATGCCCAAGATAATTTTAAAAAATAATGATTTAGAAAATCTGTCAATTTCAAACTTAACATTTGCTACTCAAAGTCAAATTAACAAAAAACATAATATTATTCCGGGTGAAAAATGTTTGCTAAATAACAATAATCAAAAAATAAAAGAAGATCAAATTGAATTAGTTAAAACATTACGCTCTAAAAGTTTTTCTCTAAAAAAAATTGGAGCATTATATAATACTTCAGAAATGTCTGTGCATCGTTTTATTAAAAAATATAGTCTGAATTAATTCAATTTACAACTTAAGACTTTTCACAATATATATTTTTTAACCTTTATTAATATTTTTTTCTAAATAACTCGTTATATTAGCACCACTAATCATTTAAACGAATGAAAAAATATTTAATCCTAATTTTGATCTCTTTATTTTGGAATAATTTGTTTGCACAAATTGAAGATACCGATTTACAGGAAATGGTAATTGAACGTGTTTCTAGAAGAAATATTATAGATATCATTGAAGATATTAAAAAACAAACTTATAGAAACTATTCTGAAGAATCTTCAAAATATACAATTACTCAACAGTCTTTTTTAAATCAAAAAGACACCTTATTGTACGTAAATTCTTTATATGATCTTTCAATGGATCTAAAAAGTAAGAAAATAAATAAGGTAAAAGTAACTAATCCAAAAAATAAAGATTTTCTTAAAGAAGCTTTTTTTTCTAGATATACAAACAATGATTCACCAATGTATTGGCTAACCGAAGTAATCATTAGAAAAAATATAAATATCCCTGAATTAGATTTCTTGAACAATATTAATGATTATCAATATATAAGAACCACAGACAAAGGTATAACTACCATAACTTTTTTTACAGATGATTATTACGAAGGTTTCTTTAAGTACGATCAAAAATATAATTTAGTTGAAATTGAATTTTATCTTACTAAACCTTACCCTATTGATCATTCGCAGACAAATAATGGAAAACAGTTGTTTGTAAAAAATTGGATCTTAAATGCAGAAGTTGTTCGAATTAAATTTAAACAAGATAAAAGAGGCAAAATTTATATTGATCGTTTAACGGCTTATGAAGAAATGAGAGATTACAATTTTGAAAAATTTGATTCAAAAGGAAACTTAATAATTCAAGATGATAATTTAAATTTCAATTCATCACTTATCATAAAAAAACAATAAGATCGATTATAAAATCGGTCTTTTTTATTAAATCGCAATTTAACGACATACAACGTCGCTAATAAATTTTAAATTTGTGTAGCTTAAAAACAAGGTTAATGAAATTTTTACACACTTCAGATTGGCACATCGGACAAACGTTTTACGATTTTGATCGTTATCAAGAACATCAAGCATTTTTAAATTGGCTAAATAAAACAATAGCAGACCAAAAAATAGATGTTTTATTGGTTGCAGGAGATATTTTTGATACCGCAAATCCATCTGGAGCTTCTATCACTTTGTTTTATTCTTTTTTAAGTGAAATCACCAATAATTATCCAAATTTACAAGTTGTGATTATTGCAGGAAATCACGATTCGGCAATTCGATTAGAAATGCCTATTCCCCTACTTCAGAATACCAAAGTTTCGATTATCGGAAGTGTGAAAAAAAACGAAGATAAATCTATTGACTACGATGCGTTGACCATTCCGTTAACCAATAATCAAAACGAAATTGAAGTATTTTGTTTAGCTATTCCGTTTTTACGCATTGGTGATTATCCAAAAAACGAAGATGGTGTTTACGAATACAATTACGGAGTTTCTAAGTTTTATGAAGAAGCATTTGAAAACATCAATTCAAAGAAAAAAGCCAATCAATCCATCATTGCTATGGGACATTTACATGCTATGGGCGTTGAAACAGATCCAGAAGATACAGCTGAAAGACCAATTATTGGTGGCGTAGAAAACATAAATACCTCGAGTTTCCCTTCAGATTTGAAATATGTAGCTTTAGGTCATATTCACAAACCACAACGTCTTTCTGCGAACGATGGTATTCGCTATTCAGGAAGTCCAATTCCGCTGTCTTTTTCAGAAAAAACCTATAAACATCAAGTAGTTGTTTTTGAAATTAATGATGGGAATTTTGAACAGTTAGAAATAATAGAAATTCCAATTCATACGCCACTTTTAAGTATTCCGAAGCAAAATAAAGTTTGGGAAGAAGTTTTGTTTGAATTAGAAAATCTTCCAAAGAAAATTGAAGAAGATAAAAATGCGCCTTATTTAGAAGTAAAAGTACTTTTAGATCAGCCAATTCCCGATTTAAAAAACAGAATTCAAGAAATTGTACAAACTAAAAATGTTCGTTTAGCACGAATAGATACCAAACTTCCTCGAAAAGATAAAACAACAAATAACGAAGTTTTAGTTAACGAAATCGAATTGCATAATTTACAGCCTATTCAGGTCTTAAACACCATTTATAGCGAAAAATACAACGAGGAAATTCCAACAGAATTAAGCCAAATGTTCAACGAAATTGTAATAGAAATCAATCAGAATTAAATATGAAAATAACAGCTTTAGAAATAAACAATATTGCTTCAATTGATGGTTGTTATCACATTGATTTTGAAAGTGAGCCTTTAAATTCTATTGGATTATTTGCAATTACAGGAGCTACCGGAGCAGGAAAATCGACATTATTAGATGCGATTTGCTTGGCCTTGTATAATAAAACACCACGTTTGGCGCCATTAACTTCAACTGTTCAAATTTTTGATACAAAAGACAAAACCATTTCCAACAAAGATGTAAAAACACTTTTGCGAAAAGGTGCGGTTCAAGGTCATGTGAAACTTACTTTTATTGGAGTTGACGGAAAATATTATCGTTCTGAATGGAATATTCATAGAGCAAATAATCGTATTACAGGAGCTATTCAATCTGAAGTAATTTTGTTACATAATGTTACAGATGATGTTGCTTTTCCAGAAAGTAGAAAAACATTCGTTTTGGCTGAAATTGAACGCTTAGTTGGTTTAAAATACGAGCAGTTTACCAAATCTGTTATTTTGGCTCAAGGCGAATTTACTTCGTTTTTAAAAGCCGATGATAACAACAGAGCTGATATTTTAGAGAAACTTACCGGAACGGATATTTACAGTAAGATTTCAAGAAAAATCTACGAAAAATACAAACTTCAGAAAGATGAAGTTGAAAAGATAAACAACAAATTAGAGGTTTTTGATCTACTTACCGAAGAACAAATTCAGCAGTTACAAACGGATATTGTGTTGTTAGATTCTCAAATTTCAGAAATGAATTCGAAAGTAAATGATTCTAAAACAATATTAGATTGGTATAAAACTGAAAAGGAAATTCAGAAAAATATAATTGATTCACAAAAGCTTTTGGAAGAAAAACGTGAACAAATTACAATTCATCAAGCACGGATTAACCAATTAAAAACAGTTGAATCTTTTCAGGAAATTAAAGAAGTGGTTGTTGCTTATCAAAATCAAAAAAATGAAATTAAAAACAACAAAAACACACAAACTAATTTAATTCAAAATATTGATTTACAACAAAATACACTAAATCAATTAAACACAGAATTAAAACAACTAGAAGAGCAAATAAATGCACTTCAAACGCAAATAAATAACAATAATCCATTATATCAGTTAGCTAGAAAACTTGATATTCAACTTGATTTAGAACAAAAAAATTATACTGATAAATTAGAGAAACATAATCTTTTAGTTTCTGTACAAAACAAATTAAAGGTTGATTTAACGAGTAAAAAAACATTCGAAAATCAAATCTTACAGCAACACAATCAAATTGATCATTGGTTTGAACAACATCGTATTTACGAAACTTTTGTAAATAACGAAACTGCGGTTTTGGCTTATTTAAAAGAAGCGAACAAAAACAGAACTGAAATTCCAACAGAAGAAAACAAGCAAAATGAACTTGTTTTAAAAAGGAATCAGCTACAACCTATTTTCAACGAAAAAGAGCTTCTTCAGAAGCAAATTCTTGAAGAAAAGCAAACCATTTCTCAAAAACTAAATGAATTAAATAATCATTTAGCTCAAGAAAATCTTACTAAAAAAGAAGTTGAATTAAAGCAATTAAGCTCTTCAAAAGAATCTAAAAATCAAACCATTCAAAGTTTAAAACAACTTATTGAATGTAATGAAACTGTTGAATTAGCAGTTACAAAAATTACAAGTGCAGAAAATGATATCGTAAAATTTAATCAAGATATTCAAGATTTATTTGATTCAAAAAAAAATAAAACTATTGAAAAGGAAACGTTACAAAAGGTTATTGAACGTTTAAATATTGAAAAATCTGAAAATGTAATTACGTTAAGATCAAATTTAATTCAAGATGAAGCTTGTCCGGTTTGTGGTTCAGTAGAACATCCATACGCAACTCATAATGCGTTAGAAAATGTAACAAATGAAACTCAAATTGATTTAATCAAATTAGAAAATGAAATTCAGCAAATCACTGAAAAAGAAGCTCAATTAAAACAGCAAAATATTCATTTAAATCAGATTATTAAAGATCAGCAAGAGATTAAATCAAAGACAGAAAATACCATTCATTCACTTGCTGAAACATTAGATTTTATAGATACGAATGAAAATTCAAAGGTGCTTTATGAAAAGTTAGTTGCTGAAGTTACTCAATTACAAATTGAAATTTCTGAAAAAGAGAATGCTTTACACGAGTTAAGAAAATTAGCTATTGAGAAAGATCAATTACAAAATAAAGCGACTAAAATTCATCAAAAAGAGCAAAAAATTAATACAGAAATATTTGACTTAAAGTCGGAAATCGCTCAAATTTCAAATCAAATTCAAATTATTTCAGAACATATTGAAGTTAAAAAGTCGAATTATACCAGACAAATTAATGAAGTAAACCAATTACTCAAAAACGATCAATGGTTTGGATATTGGCAACAAAATACAAATGAATTTATTACAGATCATCAGCAAAAAAGTTTGATTTGGAAAACTAATTTGTCGCAATTAGAGCAAATTACGGAACAACAAATTCAGGTAAAAACCGAAATTCAAGAATTAGAAAAATCAATTCAAGATAAAAATAAAGAAGTTGAGCAATCGCAGTCTGAAATTTCTGAAGTTGAATCGCGCTTAAATCAGATTAAAAATGAACGTAAAACCTATTTCAATGGCGAATCTGTTGATGTAATAGAAGCTACATTAAATTCAAGTTTGGAAAAATTAAAAAAATCGTTTGAAGAACAAAAACAGCTTCAAAAAACATTAAATGAACAATTAATTGAATGGAATTCACGTAAAAATAGTTTAAATGAACAATTGACTACAATTGAAAATTCGTTACAAAACCATTTCATTCAAATTGAAAATTGGTCGAATTCAAATCAAATAACCTTTGAAAATGTTTTTGAGCTTGTTAAACTAAATAACGAATGGTTACAAAACGAACGTAGTTTTATTCAAAGTTTATATACGCAAATTAGTAATCAAGAAACGTTACTAAACGACCGTAAAAATGCGTTAGTAAAACACGAATCAAATAACAAACCGTTTGTTTCAGAAGAAGAAATTCTTAAAGTTTTATCTGAATTCGAAACGGATATTAAAGCGTTAAATGAGCAACGAATTTCAAATAAAAATCAGATTGAAAACGATGCTAAAAACAGAAATTCGCAAACTTCGTTAATCAAACAACGCGAAAATTTATTAGAAGTATTGACAAAATGGAGTCAGCTTAACGAATTAGTTGGAAGTGCGGATGGTGCAAAATTTAAGAAAATTGCTCAAGAATACACATTGGATATATTGTTGCGTTATGCGAATATTCAATTAGAAAAAATCAATCGAAGATATACGTTAGAACGCATTCCAAACACGTTGAGCTTACAAGTAATCGACAACGATATGGCTTGCGAAATACGTTCGGTACATTCGTTATCTGGTGGAGAATCATTCTTGGTTTCGTTAGCCCTAGCTTTAGCTTTATCATCATTATCATCATCAAAAATGAACATACAATCGTTGTTTATTGATGAAGGTTTTGGAACTTTAGATGCTCAAACTTTAGCTGTTGCTATGGATGCTTTAGAAAGCTTACAAAATCAAGGAAAGAAAGTTGGTGTCATTTCACACGTTTCTGAAATGACCGAACGAATTCCAGTTCAAATTCACGTTGAAAAACAAGGAAACGGCCGAAGTTCAATAGAAATAATTTCCATATAAAAATTCGCTCTTCGGAGCGTTTATTTATTCTTTTTTTAATATAAAAACACGGAAGCTTTATTATATTAGCATAAAATATTTAGAATGAAAACGGTTAAAATTGTTGGTGTTCCTGAGCACTTTAATTTACCTTGGCAACTTTGCCTTGAAAACGGTGAATTTAATGAAATAGGTATTAACTTAGAATGGACTGATATTCCGGAAGGAACAGGAAGAATGTGTCAGATGTTACGTGAAAACGAAACCGATTTAGCTGTGATTTTAACTGAAGGAATTTTAAAAGATATTTCAAACGGAAACGATTCAGTTGTATTACAACAATACGTTTCATCACCTTTACAATGGGGAATTCATGTTGCAGCAAATAGTTCTTACGAAACCATTTCTGACTTAATAGATAAAAAAGTAGCTATTAGCCGAAACGGTTCTGGTTCTCAACTTATGGCCATTGTGAATGCAAATAATCAAGGTTGGGAAAATAATAACCTTCAATTTGAAATTGTAAACACTTTAGATGGTGCAATTGAAGCATTAACTGAAAATAAAGCCGATTATTTTATGTGGGATCGTTTCATGACGCAACCCATCGTAGATAAAGGCATTTTTAGAAGAATTGGCGTTTGCCCTACTCCATGGCCTTGTTTTGTTATTGTTGCGCGAAAAGAATTTTACGAAAAAAACAAATCTGTTATTGAAAATATTCTAGAAGTAATCAATAATACAACTATTGAATTTAAATTAATTCCAAGTATTGATAAAACATTAGCATCTCGTTACGAACAAAAGTTAGAAGACATTCAAGAATGGTTAAAGATCACAAAATGGTCTCAAAAGCAACTAACTGAAAAACAATTCAACGAAATTCAAAAACAATTAATTGAATTGAAAATCATTCAAAATCCATTACAATATTCAGTAGTTTTTAAATAGATGTCAAATCCAACAATAGTAAAAGCTAAAGCTATCATTCGAAAGTTTAGGATTCCTAAACCATGGGATGCTATTGTTATTTTGATACTTAATATTTTAATATTAGTCCCTGTTTTTATCATTCTACATCAAGTTTTAATCGATCCGAATTGGCCCTTTCATTTGGATAGAATTCTACTTTTTTTAGGAATATTAATCGGGATGCAATTTCTATTAAGCTATTTTAAACGATTTATTTTTTTTATTTTAATTCTTTATTTAGGTACGTTAATTTGGGGAACCATCTTTAAAGGATACGGATTCAATTCTGTTTATGAAGATTATCGTGCTATGATTTTTGCTATGTCTTCAACTCCAAATCCTCAAGATATTATTGTATCGAAGCTATTACCATTTCCTAACAAATCAAAAATTGAGGCTGCGGTTGAATATGATAATCCAAAAGTTAGAAATTTTGCATTAACTGCTACAACCAATCATTTTAGAGATGTTAAAGGATTTCATGATTACAGGCAAATAATTCAATGTTTTGCCATTTTTAAAGAAGTTCAAAGCAGATGGAATTATGTAAATGATCCAAAAAACAGAGAATATATTGCTAAAGCAACAGAATCTTTAGAACATTTTTCTGGTGATTGTGATGACCATGCTATTTTAATGGCGTCATTAATTCGTGCAGTTGGCGGAACTCCAAGAATCATACATACCCAAGCACATATGTATCCAGAAATGTTAATTGGTGACGAATCAAATATTGAAAATGTAATTTACTTAATTCAAGAAGTTTTATTTAAAAACGAAAGTAAAGGAAAAGAAATTTTTTATCATATAGATGAACGAGGAAACGTTTGGTTAAATTTAGATTATACAGCAAAATATCCTGGAGGACCTTTTATGTCTGAACAAATTTTAGGACAATTAACTTTTGAATAAATGAATACAACAATTATTATTACAGCTGCAATTTTTGGAGCACTTTCAGTTATTCTTGGAGCTTTTGGAGCACATGCTTTCAAAAAATTCATGAACGATGAACAATTAAAAAACTATGAAACTGGCATAAAATATCAAATGTACCATGCAATAGTTTTATTAATAATCGGATTAAATGCAGATTTTTTTAAAAATGCAGAAACAATAAATATATTATTTTCTTTAGGAATTTTTTTATTCTCATTCAGCATTTACGGGCTAACAATTACAAGTGCTTTAAACAAAAAATGGCGTTTTTTAGGGCCTATAACTCCAATCGGAGGTTTATTATTAGTAAGTGGTTGGATTTCAATAATTATAAATTTTATATAAAATTTTGAAATAAACTAATACATTACTTAACTTTGAAGATATTTTTATAAAAAATCAAAAAATAAATAAATGAAAAAAATTTTCACTTTAGCATGTGCAGCTGTTGTACTTGCATCTTGTAACAACACTGATAGTTACACAATAAACGGAACAGTTCAAGGATTTGAAGATGGTACAAAAGTATATATCAATGAGCAAGGAGAAAACGGATTTGTAAAAATTGATTCTACTGAAATTAAAGGTGGTACTTTTACTCTAAAAGGATCAGCTGTTGAACCTGATTTAAAATTTGTTGAATTAGGTAATACGCAAGAATTTATACTACCTTTTATATTAGAAAACGGAAAAATTCAAGTAAGCTTTGATCGCGAAAAGCCTGAAGATGCTAAAGTAACTGGTTCTAAGAACAATGATTATTTAACTGCTTATAACACTGAAGCTTTTAAAATTCAAAAAGAAGCACAAACTTTTCAAGAACAAAACAATGAAAAGATGATGCAAGCTCAGCAAAATCAAGATATTGCAACGATTGAAAGTTTAATGAACGAGTATAATAAAATTAGTGAAAAAATTAAAAATCAAAACACTGAGTATGTTAAAACAAACAAAGACGCATATATTTCATTAATTTTATTAGAACAATTAATTTCAGCTCAAGTAATTTCTGATGAAGAATTTAAAACATATTACGATGCTTTAGAAGCTGATTTAAAATCAACTAAAAAAGGAAAGGAATTAGCTGAGAAACTTTCGAAAACTGAAAACGTTGCTATTGGAAAAATGGCACCAGATTTTTCTGCACCAAATGTTGATGGACAAATGGTTTCTTTAAAAGAAAGTTTAGGTAAAGTTACAATTATTGATTTTTGGGCTGCATGGTGTGGACCTTGTCGTAGAGAAAATCCTAATGTTGTTGCTTTATATGAAAAATATAAAGATCAAGGTTTAGCAATTATCGGAGTTTCTTTAGATAAAGAAGCAGATGCTTGGAAAAAAGCTATTGCAGATGACAATTTAACTTGGACACAAGTATCTAACTTAAAATTCTGGGATGATCCTATTGCTAAAGAATACAATGTTCAAGGAATTCCAGCTATGTTTGTTTTAGACGCAGAAGGAAAAATCGTAGCAAAAGATTTAAGAGGTGAAGAATTAGATGCTAAAATTGCAGAATTATTAAAATAATTCAAAATCAAAATATTAAAAAGTCGGTACATCAAAAATGTATCGACTTTTTTATTACCATTCTATAGGTTTACGTTTATTCTTCTTTAAATATTTATTCCCTTTACTAAAATGTTTATTTTCGAACCAATGTCCTCTATTAGCACTCAAGGGAGACGGATGTCCAGATTCTAAAATCAAATGCTTTTCTGCGTCAATAAGTTTCACTTTGTTTCGTGCAAAACTTCCCCAAAGCATAAAAACAATAGTATTATAATTTTCAGAAAGTTTTTTAATCACTTCGTCCGTAAATATTTCCCATCCTTTTTTTTGGTGACTTCCTGCTTTAGATTCTTCAACAGTTAAAGTGGCATTTAACAACAAAACGCCTTGTTCTGCCCAACGTTCTAAATTTCCTGAAATAGGCAAAGGCAAATCTAAATCAGCTTCAATTTCCTTAAAAATATTAATTAAAGAAGGCGGAAAACGAACTCCATCATAAACAGAAAAGGCTAAACCATTTGCTTGGCCAAATCCATGATACGGATCCTGACCTAAGATAACTACCTTAACATCTTCTGGTTTGCAATAATCAAAAGCCGAAAAAATATATTCTTTTGGAGGAAAACATTTAGAATTCGAATACGCTTGACTTACAAATTCATCTAATTGAGTAAAATTTTCTTGTTGTTTTTCAGATTCTAAAACAAATTGCCAGGCCTCTGGTAAATTTAAAAACATAGGAATAATATTATTGATAGCAATATACAATTTATCTATAATTCTATCGTAAATAAATAGTATTTTTGTACTTATTGATTTTAAAATTTAGCATGAAATCTATTCATCATAAAACCTTACAAGATTTAGAATTTTTAACTGTTTTGGAAACAATTTCAGATTATTGTACCACAGAAATGGGGAAACAATTAGCGCTTGAAATTGAACCGTTTCCAACACAAGAAATATTAGAAATTAAATTAGCACAAACTTCAGAATATAATTCAAGTTTTACGAATAACAACGTAATTCCGAATCATTATTTTGATGCCATTGCTAACGAAATTAAATTCTTAAAAATTGAAGATAGTTATTTAGATGCTAGCAGTTTCAAAAAAATTGCCACATTAGTAACCACTGCTAATGAACTGATTATTTTCTTAAAGAAATTCGAAGATTATTATCCGAAATTAAATTTAAGAAGTAGCGAACTTAAAGTTAATAAAGAAATTCTTCAGAAAATAGACAAGGTTCTTGATAAATACGGAGAAATAAAAGATAATGCTTCTGTAGAATTACAAAGCATCAGACAAAACATGAATTTGGTTCGAGGAAAAATCAACCAAAGTTTTGGAATGGCATTACAACAATACAACGGCGTGGGTTATTTAGATGATATTAAAGAAACCATCGTAGACAACCGTCGTGTTTTGGCAGTATTAGCAATGTATCGCAGAAAAGTAAAAGGTTCGGTTTTAGGTCAATCTAAAACAGGAAGCATTGTTTATATGGAACCTGAATCGACATTTAAATTTTCTAGAGAATTATCTAATTTAGAGTTTGAAGAGCGCGAAGAAATCATGCGTATTTTAAAAATTCTAACTAATGAAGTACGTATTTACGTAACAGATTTAGAAGATTATCAGCATTTTTTAGCTGAAATCGATGTGATTTCCGGAAAAGCAAAATACGCAACTAAAATCAACGGAATACTTCCGAAAATAAACAACGAAAAGCGTTTATATTTCCGTGAAGCCTTCCACCCTATTCTATATTTAAACAACAAAGCCAAGAAAAAAATAACTTATCCGCAAACCATTGAATTAACTAATGATAATAGAATCATTGTTATTTCAGGTCCTAACGCCGGAGGAAAAAGTATTACGTTAAAAACCATTGGTTTACTACAATTAATGTTACAATCTGGAATTTTAATTCCGGTACATGAACGTAGTGAAACCTTCTTTTTCGAGCGTATTTTAACAGACATTGGAGACAACCAATCTATTGAAAACCACTTAAGTACATACAGCTATCGTTTAAAAAATATGAATTACTTTTTAAAGAAAGCTAACAAAAGAACGCTTTTTTTAATTGATGAATTCGGAACCGGATCTGATCCGGAATTAGGTGGAGCATTGGCAGAAGTTTTCTTAGAAGAATTGTACGATCGTGAATCGTTTGGAATTATCACAACGCATTACACCAATTTAAAAATATTAGCTAACGAATTACCTAACGCAACCAACGCAAACATGCTTTTCGATGAAAAATCGTTAGAGCCAATGTATAAATTAAGTTTAGGTCAAGCCGGAAGTTCGTTTACCTTTGAGGTTGCTCAGAAAAACGGAATTCCATTCGGTTTAATTAATCGTGCTAAAAAGAAAGTTGAAACAGATAAAGTACGTTTTGACAAAACCATTGCTAACTTACAGAAAGAACGTTCAAAACTAGAAAAAACTTCTCAAACGCTTAAAGAAGAAGAAACTAGAGCTCGTGAAGAAAGTAAAAAATTAGAAAGCACAAATACAAAAATTCAAGATAAATTAGAACGTTACCAAGAATTATACGACGCAAATCAGCGTTTAATCTATTTGGGACAGCGTTTAGATGATTTATCTGAAAAGTATTTCAATAATAAAGACAAGAAAACTTTAATTGGTGAAGTTCTAAAAACGGTTGAAATTGAAAATTCTAAACGTAAAAAAATCACTTTAAAAGAGAAAAAAGCTAAAGAAGCAAAAGAACAAGAAATCCTTAAAGAAGTTGAAGTTAAAGTTGAGCAAATTCGTAAGGAAAAGAAAGAGAAAAAAGCTAAATTAGCAATTGACGAAAAAGCTAACAAAACCAATTTTATATTAAAAGTTGGCGATCGCGTTCGTATGATTGATGGTAGAGCCGTTGGAACTATTGACGTGATTGAAAAAAATAAGGCAACTGTAAATTACGGCTTCTTTACATCAAAAGTTGCTTTAGAAGAATTAGAAATGGTTGAACGTAAAAAGTAAAAAATGGAATTTCCGAAAGATAAACAAATCATTCTCTTTGATGGAATTTGCAATTATTGTAACGATATTGTAAACGAAATTATTGAAGCAGACAAAAAAGATTTATTTCGTTTTGTACCACTTCAATCTGAAAAAGGACAAGAAATTATAAAATACATCGGAATGAATCTGAATGTAGATAGCATTGTACTTTATCAGCCTGGATATGCATATTACGTAAAAAGCGAAGCTGTTCTCAAAATCGTAAATCAGCTAAAAGGGTTTACAAAAATTAAATTATTAAGTATTTTCCCAAGTCAAATAGCAAATTTAGGTTATAACTATTTTGCAAAAAACAGATATAAATGGTACGGCAAAAAAGAAACTTGTATGATTCCAACACCAGAAATCAAATCTAAATTTTTGTAAAAAATAATTCCGTTAAATAATTTCTATTAAAATAAGGCAATGCGTATATTTGCTTTTTAAAAAACAATCCAAATGCAAATTTCATATAACTGGTTAAAACAATTCATCAAATTAGAAACATCTATTGACGAAACAGCTGCTTTATTAACTGATTTAGGTTTAGAAGTAGAAGGTATTTATCCTTACGAAAGTTTAAAAGGTGGTTTAAAAGGTGTAGTTGTTGGACACGTTATTTCGTGCGAACAACATCCAAACGCAGATAAATTAAAGATTACTAAAGTTGATTTAGGAAACGGAGAAGCTCCTGTACAAATTGTATGTGGTGCAGCAAACGTAGCTGCGGGTCAAAAAGTTGCTGTTGCAACAATTGGTACAACTTTATTCGATGCAAATGGAGAATCTTTCCAAATTAAAAAAGGAAAAATTCGCGGTGAAGAAAGCTTTGGTATGATTTGCGCTGAAGACGAATTAGGTTTAGGTGAATCTCATGATGGGATTATGGTTTTAAGTGAAGATTTAAAACCTGGAACTCCTGCTGCAGAAGTTTTTGAAATTGCAACTGATGACGTTTTTGAAATTGGATTAACACCAAACCGTGCCGATGCAATGAGCCATTTAGGTGTTGCTCGTGATTTACGCGCTGGGTTAATTCAAAACAATCCTAATCAACATATTTCTGAAATTATTACTCCATCGGTAACAAAATTTAAAGTTGAAAAACGAACTTTAAAATATGACATCGAAGTTGCGGATAGTAAACAAACTCCAAGATATGCTGGTTTAACTATTTCAGATATAGAAGTTAAACCTTCTCCAGAATGGTTACAAAATCGATTGAAAGCTATTGGATTAACTCCAAAAAATAATATTGTTGATGCAACTAATTATGTTTTACACGAATTAGGTCAACCTTTACATGCATTTGATTCTGCTCGAATTAAAGGAAATAAAATTTACGTTAAGAATGTTCCAACAGGTACTAAGTTTGAAACATTAGACGGCGTAGAACGTGAATTACACGAAGAAGATATCGTAATTTGTGATGATAAAGGTCCGTTATGTATTGCTGGTGTTTTAGGTGGAAACAATTCAGGTGTTTCATCTACAACAACTTCTATCTTCTTAGAAAGTGCTTATTTTAATCCGGTATCGGTAAGAAAAACTGCAAAACGTCACGGTATTAGTACAGATGCTTCTTTCCGTTTTGAAAGAGGAATTGATCCTAACATTACTGTTTATGCTTTAAAACATGCAGCCCTATTAATTATGGAAATTGCTGGAGGAGAAATCACTTCAGACATTATCGATATTTATCCTAAAAAAGTTGAAGATTTTAATGTTTTCTTAAACTTTAATAATGTTAACCGTATTTTAGGTGAAGAAATTTCAAATGAAACAATTAAAAAAATCTTAGTTTCTTTAGATATTAAAGTAACAAGTATTTCTGATATAGGTTTAGGATTAAGCGTTCCTGCATATCGTGTTGATGTACAACGTGAAATTGATGTTATCGAAGAAATCTTACGTGTATACGGTTTTAATAATATCAAAACAGGTTCTAAATTAAATGCAACTATTGCAAATAGTTCAAGAACTGAAGATTATAAAGTTCAGAATATTGTGGCTGATCAATTAGTTAGTCAAGGTTTCTATGAAATCATGGCCAATTCACTAACAACTCCAACCTATTCTACTTTAGTTAACGATTTTATTGAAAACAAACAAGTTAAAATTTTAAATCCTTTAAGTAACGAATTGTCTATAATGAGACAATCTTTATTGTTTGGAGGTTTAGAATCTATCGAATATAATATCAATAGAAAAAATACAGATTTAAAATATTTTGAATTCGGAAAAACTTACACTAAATCTTTAGTTGGTTACGAAGAATACAAACATATGGCATTATTTGCAACCGGAAATGTTTCTCAAAATAATTGGAATACAAAATCACAACCGATAGACTTCTTTACTTTTAAAGGTTACATTGAAGCGGTTCTACAACGTTTAGGAATTAATAAATACAGTTCTAAACCAAATGAAAGTGATGTGTTTTCTGAAGGAATGTCATACTATGTTGGTGATAGAAAAATCTTAGATTTTGGTTTAGTTAAAAAAGCCATTCTTAAACATTTTGATATTAAGCAAGAAGTTTTCTTCGCAGATTTTAAATGGGATAATGTTTTAACTTTAATCTCTGCTAAAATTAAATTTACTGAAATAAATAAATTTCCTGTTGTAAAAAGAGATTTAGCTTTATTAATCAATTCGGAAGTTTCGTTTCAACAAATATATCAAACAGTAAAATTGTCAGAAAAAAACATCATCACAGATATAACGTTGTTTGATGTTTACGAAGGAGATAAACTACCAGAAGGTAAAAAATCGTACGCTATTAGCATTAAACTTCAAGATGTGAATAAAACTTTAACTGATTCTCAAATTGAAAAAATCATGTCAAAAGTTCAATCACAACTTGCAAATGAAGTTGGTGCAGAATTAAGATAAATTAAAAAGGTGAGCAATGCTCACCTTTTAATTTATAATATCTTTTAAAATCAAACCAAAAAAAAGAGAACATTTATATGTTCTCTTTTTATTAGCTTAAATTAAGCTTTTCTTTTAGCTGCTTTCTCATTTAATAAGTCTTTTGCTCCACCGATTGCCCAGTAAAAAGCAAAACCAACTAAGAAAATCATTAACCAGAATCCCATTGTTAAAATGCCCATTCCGATTAAGAAAGCAACGTACTGTTGAAACTCAAACATGTTTTCCGGAATTTTTGTATACCTTACAAACTTAGTACTTATTGAACAAAATACCAAACAAATCGATACAAAAAAAGCTCTTCATATATTTATGAAGAGTTTCCTTTTTTGTTATTACATTACTAAAGCTTCTTTATCTTCAATAATGTTTGACGTGTCGTAACCTGCGAATTTTTTGATATAGTGCTTTATATTAGTACCATATCCATCGCTAAAACCAATTGTACCATTTGAACGTAGAAATTTTTGAACAGAACCTGCACCACCTAAATGAGCAGCGGCTAAAACACCCGACTCTGTTATTAAAACTCCTCCAATTCTCTTGCCTTGATACTTAGCAATTTCTTTTCTCAAAATCCATTTATTAACTTGTAACAATGCAACAAATGCTTTTTCTTGCATAACTGGATCGTTTAGAAATTCTTTTGAATTGTTTACGCCTAATGTTTTTAAAGCAGATTTTCCAAATTGATATTTTCCTAAATATCCGTAAGAATTAACAGCGTCATACTCAACTGATGATTCTCTTTCGGCCAATGCTTCTCTAAATTCAATAAACGATTTACTTTTCGTTTTAGGAGTTATTTCATAATTACTAGCTAATAATTTTTCCTCAACTTCATTTTCTGTAGGAACGTGATAAACTAAATTTTTATCAGCTTTACTTAAATAACTAGCTAAATTTTGATTTTCATACTTTTTAAAAGCAGATGAAATCACAACTATTGAAATAATTATCCCAATAAAATAAGAACATTTTTTTATCATTAAATTTGTTTTCTCAAGCGCTGTCACCCCTTGATATTAGCGGTGCAAATTTACGACTTAAATCTGTAATGCAACTCTAAAGATCACTTTTAACTTGTTTTTTAACACTTAAAAAAACACAACCAATTAAAAACCAATGCCTTATGACTTAAAGATAATTAACCGAAAAACTTGTTTAGATGCTTTTTTCGGCGTAAATTATATGGATTTTATTAAAAAAATGAGGTTAATCTGAATATTTTGACATAAAAAAACAATGCAAATGCATTGTTTTTTTTATGTTATTCGATATTGTTTTTAGTCAGCCAAGAGGTATATTTATCACGATTTTTATTATGCTCACTCAAATTTTCGGCAAATTCATGATATCCCATTCGATCAACACTTGCACAGAAATAAATGTAATTATGCTCTTCTGGATTTAAAACTGCATCTATAGAAGTAATGTCTGGCATAGCTATATTTCCTGGAGGCAAACCTTTATAAATGTAAGTGTTATAAGGTGAATCTAATTTTAAATCTTTAAGATAAACCCTTTTAATGATTTGGTCAAAATCGTTAGTTAAAAGCTTCTTAGAATAAACAACTGTAGGATCGGCCTGCAATAACATTCCACTTTTCAACCTATTTAAATAAGTGCCGGCAACTTTTGGACGTTCATCAACTTTTGCAGTTTCTTTTTGAACTATTGAAGCTAAAACTGAAACTTCTGCAGGAGTTAATCCTAATTTTTTAGCTTTAGTTTTACGTTCTTCATTCCAAAATTTTGTGTATTCTTTATGAAGTTGATTACGTACTCTTAAAGGTGTTGTATTCCAATAAAATTCGTAAGTATTCGGAAGAAACATCGAAAGTGCATTCTCTTTAGTTAAATTATTTTCCTTAAGGAATTCTGGATCTAAAAAAACTTCTAATAAACTAATCGAATCTGGTTCTATTTGAGAAGAAATTCTTGAAACTAATTTTTCAATTGTTTCTTGATTATTAAAAGTAACCTTAACTGGAATATTTAGTTTTAATGCTTGCATTAAATCATAGTTTGACATTCCATTTTTTAAAAGAAAACGGCCTGGAAAATAACTTTTATTATAACTTATTTCATGAAATACCTTATCAAATTCATCAAAATTTTTAATGTAAGGACTTAAAATTTCGCGAACATCTTCATGTGTACTATTTGAAGGAATTGTAACATAAACTTCACGCTCACTAAAATTAGTATTTGATGTAAATGTTTTAGTATAAAGATTATATCCATAAATCAACAATCCACACATTACAACGATAAGAATAATGGATGCTATATTTTTTAGTTTCATTTATTTAGATTTTATTAACTGAAATAAAGCTTCGTCTTTACGAATATCTCCCACTTTATTCCATGATTTTTTTACTCCTATTTTCTCGAATCCAAAATTAGAAAAAAGCTTGATACTTGCCGAATTATCCGTGCTAATATTAACATAAATTTGATAGACGTTTAAATAATTAAAAACATAATCAATAAGTAATTTAACAGCCTCATTTCCATACCCTAACTTTCTATTTTCAGAAGAAGAAATTACAATTCCCATTCCTACTCTTTCATTTTTCGGGTCAAAATCAAACAAGTCAATCAAACCAACAGCTAAATTAGTTTCGTTTGATACAATAACTAATCGAAGTTGTTTTGCTTCATAAATATCCAAATGTGCATTTTCAAGATATTGTCTTATCACAAATTTACTAAACGGAACTTGCGTATGAGAAACTTCCCAAAGTGATTCGTCATTTTCAACTTGAAAAACAAAATCTAAATCTTCTGGTTCAAGCGCACGCAAATAACAAAGATTTCCTTGTAATTTTTTCATTATAAATTTACAGTTATATCACCTTCAAATACTTTTTTGGCAGGACCAGCTAAAATTACATTTTCATAAACATTACCATTTTTAGAAAACGAAACAGTTAATAAACCTCCAGGTACTTGAATATTTATCTTATTTGAATTAGTTTTATTAGTCTCAAACATTGCAATTGCAACAGCGGTAGCGCCTGTTCCACAAGAAAAAGTTTCGTCTTCTACTCCACGTTCATAAGTACGAACTTTAAAAAAATCATCATTTACTTTTTCTACAAAATTCACATTAGTTCCACTTGGTTCATATAAACTTGAATAACGAATTTGCTTACCATTATTATATAAATCAAAATTTTCTAAATCATTTACAATTTCAACATGATGCGGTGAACCTGTATTTAAAAATGAAAATTTTTCTTTTACTGAAACTTCATTGACATCAATCATTTGTAAAGCAATAATGTCATTTTGAATTTTGGCTTGATGCAAACCATCAATGGCTACAAAACTGCAAGAATCTGAAATAATGTTTAATTGATTAGCGAATGCAACCAAGCATCTTCCTCCGTTTCCACACATTGTACTTTCGTTACCATCAGAATTGTAGTAAACCATTTTGAAATCAGAATTCGAATCGTTTTCAATTAAAATCAATCCATCAGCTCCAATTCCAAATCTACGATCGCATAAATAAGCAACTAATTCGGTATTTTCTTTGGGAAAAGATAAATCACGATTGTCGATCATTACAAAATCGTTGCCAGTTCCTTGATATTTCGAAAAATGAAAATTATAAGTCATAGTATATTGAATGTTTTACAAATTTAGAAATATTTAATTAGGAGTTAAACATTGTTAACATGAGTTAAAGCATTTTTAAGATTATTATACATTTTTTAAATTTATGCATAATTTAAAACACAATAATGATTTTATGAAAAACATTGCTACAATATTCTTCACTTCATTGTTAAGTGGAGCAATTACTTTAGGTGCTTATAAACTTTTTATAGAAAAAAAATATTCGGAAAATAACACAATAAATACTACTACAATCCCAAATCAAACTATTAGTAACAATTATTTAATGCCTAATTTAACAGACGCTGCTAAAAACACAATAAACCGAGTGGTTCATGTTAAAAATGTCACTTACAGAACTAGTAGGGTTAATCCAATTTTAGAATACTTTTATGGCTACCAAGGCGGAAGAGAAGTTCAACCACAAATTGGTACGGGTTCTGGTGTAATTATTTCTGAAGATGGATATATTGTTACAAATAATCATGTGATCAAAGGAGCAAATGAACTTGAAATAACCTTAAATGATAACAGATCTTTTCCTGCTAAACTTATCGGTACAGATCCAAAAACAGATATTGCACTCTTAAAAATAGACACTTCTGAAAAACTTCCGTATGCAACTTTCGCAGATTCAGATGCGATTGAAGTGGGTGAATGGGTTTTAGCTGTCGGAAATCCATACAATTTAAATTCAACAGTAACAGCAGGAATTATTTCCACAAAAGCCAGAAATTTATCTTCAGATGGAATTCAATCATTTATACAAACAGATGCAGCAGTCAACCCAGGAAATTCTGGTGGTGCTTTAGTTAATACTAGAGGCGAATTAATTGGAATTAACACTTTAATTAGTTCAGAAACTGGTTCGTACGTAGGTTATTCATTTGCAGTACCTTCGAACATGGCTCGAAAAATCATTGAAGATATTTTAGAATTTGGAAATGTACAACAAGGTAGTTTAGGAGTTCATGGTTATGAATTAAATAAACAAATTGCAGATCAAAAAAACATTCAAATAAACCAAGGTTTTTTTATTGAAAAAGTAGTTCCGAATTCAGGTGCTGAACTTGCAGGAATCAAAAAAGGAGACGCCATTATCAAAATTGATGATAAACCGATAAACAATTTTCTTGAGTTAAACTCTGCAATTGCAACAAAAAGACCAAACGATGAAGTTAATGTAACCGTAATTCGTAACAACAAGCAACAGGATATTATAGTTAAACTATCAAAAAAAGAATTACCAAATTTGTCTATCAAAGGTTTTGAATTAAAAGAATTAAATAGTTCTGAAAAACAAAAACTTGGTATTAATTATGGTGTTAAAATAAACGGAATTAATAACGAAAAATTAAAAGCTTATGAAAACGATTTAAAAGATGCAGTTATTTTAGCAATAAATGGCGTAAAAATATCAGATTTAGAACAAGCACATCAGGTGTTACAAACACTAAAAAATCAAAACAATATAAGTTTAGATATATTAACGGTCAAAAAAGAAAGAATTCGATTAATAATATAATCATAAAACAAAACAATCTAAGTCTTTTAAGTAAATAAATTATTAAATTCAGTTTAGATTTAATACTTTTGCACTACTTAAATAACAACACAATTACTCTATGGAAAATCACAAAGTATACGAAAAAGAATTATCCTTTCAAGCCGACAGAAGAAAAGCATGCGTTGAATTCATTAAGATTGTTAACGATTTATGGTATGACAAATCAATTGAATTAATTCTTTTCAGAAATCAATTAATTGACAGAAGCGTAAGTGACATTATTAACTACCACGAATACGCTGCAAAGTTTGTTGAAAAACCAATTAATATTTTTGATACTGTTGAAATTGCACGTGCTATTTTAACTACAGATTTACCACCAGCTCGTATTGATATAGGTAAATTAACTTATGAATATCATTTAGAGCACGAAAAATATAACGATGCTAAAGCATTCGTTTTAAGCAAATTAAAAGATGCAAAAGACTCTTCTGAAATTACTCCAAAAGATGTAGTTTTATATGGTTTTGGACGTATCGGACGTTTAGTTGCTAGAGAATTAATTTCAAAGGTTGGAAAAGGACAGCAATTACGTTTAAAAGCTATTGTTACTCGTGATAAAAACACTGCTGAATCTTTAGAAAAACGTGCTTCTTTATTACGTTACGATTCTATTCACGGTGATTTCGAAGGTTCTGTAACTGCAGATTTTGAAAACGAAGCTTTAATTATTAATGGAACTAGCGTTAAAATGATTTCTGCTTCTCAGCCAGAAGATATCGATTATACAAAATATGGAATTAATGATGCTTTAGTTATTGATAATACTGGGGTTTTTAAAGACGAAGAAGCTTTATCTCGCCATTTAAAATCTATTGGAGCAACAAAAGTATTATTAACTGCACCTGGAAAAGGTGTTCCAAATATTGTTTACGGTGTAAACCATAACGAATATGATGTTGATACAACTCCAATTTGGTCTGCAGCATCATGTACTACAAATGCTATTACTCCAATATTAGCTGTTGTTGAAGAAGAATTAGGTGTAGTTAAAGGTCACTTAGAAACAATTCACGCTTATACAAACGACCAGAATTTAGTTGACAACATGCACAAAAAATACCGTCGTGGTAGAGCAGCAGCTTTAAACATGGTTATTACTGAAACTGGAGCTGGAAATGCAGTTGCAAAAGCATTGCCTTCTTTAGCAGGTAAGTTAACTTCTAATGCAATTCGTGTACCTGTTCCAAACGGTTCATTAGTTGTTTTAAATCTTGAAGTTGGTAAAGAAACTTCTGTTGAAGAAATTAACCAAATCATGAAAAAACATTCGTTACAAGGTGAACTTGTTGAACAAATCAAATATTCTATCAATAACGAATTAGTATCTTCCGATATTGTTGGAACTTCTACTCCTTCTATTTATGATAGTCATGCTACTTTAGTTTCTAAAGATGGAAAGAGCATTGTTTTATACATTTGGTATGATAACGAATACGGATATTCACACCAAGTTATACGTTTAGCAAAACATATTTCAAAAGTTCGTAGATATACGTACTATTAGTAGATAGTAATTAAAAAATCCGAGAATTGCTCGGATTTTTTAATTTTAAATAAAACATTATGGCAAAAAAATTCAATCAATATCAATTAACTCTAACTGAAATAAATTTAAAAAATCAGTCAAAAGAAAAACAATCATTAACATTTGAATTTGAAAATCACGATGATATCTTTAGTATTTTAAATCGTACGAAAGAAACGCAAGGCTTCAAAAATGCAAATGATGAAATGGATTTTTTTATTGGTTTAAAACTTTTTAGTGAAGTTATGCTTCGAAATAAAAAAAATCCTTTGTTTGAAGATTTCTTTCCTTATTTTATTGACTTAATGAATAAAATCAAAGAAAACGCTCAAAACAAACCTAAATAATTCCAAATAAAATTGCGGCAATTATCATAACAATACAAGAACCTATCGCCCATCTCATTGTAAATTTAAGATGGTCTGCAAATTCAACACCCGCCAAGGAAACTAATAAATAAGTTGAAGGTACTAATGGGCTAAGTAAATGTGAAGCCTGACCTACCAAACTTGCCCTTCCTAAAACTTCTGGCGCAATTCCTAAATGTTCACCTGTTGCAATAATTATAGGTAAAATACCAAAATAAAAAGCATCGTTACTTAGAAAAAAAGTTAGTGGCACACTAAAAACAGCAGTAAAAATACTTAATTCGCTTCCCAATTGATCAGGTATAAAACTAATAACAGAACTTCCCATTGCTTGCATAATTCCTGTACCATTTAAAATTCCTGTAAAAATTCCAGCCCCGAAAATCATTCCTGCAACTGAAAGTGCATTTCCTGCGTGTCGTGAAATGATTTTTTGTTGATCTTTTAAATTTGGATAATTAATCATTGCAGCTACACAAAAGGCAATCATAAATGAAATTGCCAAAGGAATCAAATCTAAAATCATTACAGTTAATAAAATTAGAGTCAAAATAAAATTCACAATCAATAATTTTGGTCTGCGTAATGTTTCATCAACTTCAGAAACAATTCCTTTATTACTATATTCAAAACATATTCCTTCTTTGTTAATTCTTTTAGCCTCTCGCTTACCTAAAATGTAAGCTACAAAGAAAACCCAAATTAAACCTACAATCATAATTGGAATCATGGGTACAAAAATTTGAGAGTGAGATAGATCTAATGAACTCATTACGCGAGCAGTTGGTCCGCCCCACGGTAAAATATTCATAATACAGGCCGTTAGCATTACAATACAAGTTAATACCAAAGGATTCATTCCTTGTTTTAAAAGCAGCAACAACAATTAAATACGTCGAAGAACCATCCCCATCTAACGAAACCATGGCAGTTAATAAAGCTGTTCCAACGGCAGTTTTAACAGGATTATTTTTTACAGCTTTAAGAATTAAATTTACCAAAGGTTCAAACAAACCTGTATCTATCATTAAGCTAAAATACAATATTGCGAAAATCAACATTACACCAGTTAACCCAATATTTTTTACACCTTCTTGCATCATCGGTCCAAGTTCACCACCGAATCCTGCCAAAGTTGCAATTAAAACAGGAATTAAAACCAAAGCAGTTAATGGTGTCATTTTTTTCTTCATAATTAAAACCATGAAGATTGTTATCATTAAAAATCCTATAATTGACAGCATAATATTATTTTTTTGTTCGCCAATCGAATTGATTTCTAAATCCGATAAAAGCGTAGTGGTTAGTATTTGATGATTCTATTTGATTTATATATGATATTTCTAAAGTTGATTTTGGTGTTATTTTATATCCTAAACCAACAGTTATTCTATCACTATCAAAGAAATCATCATTGACGACATTTAATCTAATTTCATTTTTAAAAATTCCGTAATATGACTTTTCAGCATTGATATTCAATGGAATTTGTAAAGAAATTAAATATCTTGCTCTCAAAATAAAAACATCAGGATTAGTTAGAAAACGTTCTTCAATTCTAAATCGGTTTGAGAAAGAAACTTTCCCTGTTTTAAAATTCAAAGTGATTTGTTGAAAAGGACGAATTTCATGACGTGATTTTTTTGACAAATCATCTAAATATGAATTAATATTTAAATACATTAATCCAACAGCAGGTTTTATATTTTTCTTTATTTCATAATCATAATAACCCGAAACTAAAAAAACTCGATTATCTAAACCTAAATCATATGAACGATATTGAGTTAAGAAAGTTAAATTACTTTGTTCAAGTTTGGCAGACATTAAATATTGATACCACATATTATAATTGTCTTGACTATAACTTTTATGACAATGAATAAGAAGAAAAATTAAAACGCATAATAAATATGCAATTTTCTTCATAATAATTTTGATTAATGGTTGGTTAATTTTAATGCAATAACCCTAATTTAATATTTTTCACCAAATAATTAACAATAAAAACAAAAAAAAACGATCACATCAATGATCGGATTAACAAAATATATAAAGCATTTTGCTTTTTGAATAACTAAACTTCATTTGTATGAGGTTCAATTCTAATTGAATATCAGGTTTAAATTATTTAATAATTAATTATTTAATTAATAGTAATTGACTATCATCAATTCCAACTACCCAATGTTTTACGTAAGGTTCAATCCTTTGAAAATCACCTGCTTTTAAGATATTTTTTGTTTTATTTTCATCTTCATAAACTACTTCACCACTTACACATATTAAAATAGCTTTGGTTTTGGCAATGTGTTCTTCTAAAATTCCATTTTTATTTAATTGTAGACTTCTTGTTATTCCCTCTTCTCCTTCAAAAAGTTTTTTTACTGATAATTCTTTAGATTCTTCGTGTAGATTATTAAGTCGATTGAATTTTTCAGTTTCTTTAATTTCTATCTGTATGGTATCCTTATTTTGGGCAATCAGTTTACACGTAGAAAAAAAAGCTAAAAAAATAACAATATTTATTTTTAAAAATTTCATTTTAAACAATTTTAAATTAAATATTAATACTTTTAATTATATAAATTTAAAAAGCCGATAATTAATAATTATCGGCTTTTTATCGATATTTTTTTTAAACTCCTGCAGCAATTAAATTTAATGCAGATCCTGCTTTAAACCATTCAATTTGCTGGTCGTTATACGTATGATTTGCTAATATCATATCTTTTGAACCATCGTTATGAACAAATTCCAAAGCTAAAGGCTTTCCTGGAGCAAAATCAACTAAATCTAAGAAATTTATAGTATCATCTTCTTGAATTTTGTCGTAATCTGCTTCATTAGCAAAAGTTAAAGCTAACATTCCCTGTTTCTTTAAATTTGTTTCATGAATACGAGCAAATGATTTAACTAAAACTGCTTTCACACCTAAATGGCGAGGCTCCATTGCAGCATGTTCGCGTGAAGAACCTTCTCCGTAATTTTGATCTCCTACTACAATGGTTGGAACGTTTGCAGCTTTATAAGCTCTTTGAACAGTAGGTACTTCACCGTATTCACCAGTTAATTGATTTTTTACAGAATTCGTTTTATGATTAAATGCATTTTCGGCACCTATTAACATATTATTCGAAATATTATCTAAATGTCCGCGGAAACGTAACCAAGGTCCAGCCATTGAAATGTGATCTGTAGTGGTTTTTCCTAAAGTTTTAATTAATAATTTCGCATTTGTAATGTTCTTTCCATCCCAAGCTTGGAAAGGCTCTAACAATTGTAAGCGTTGAGAAGTTGGTGAAACAATAACTTCAATATTTGAACCATCTGTAGCTGGAGCCTGATAACCTGGATCGTCAACTGCAAAACCTTTTTTAGGTAATTCATCTCCGAATGGTGGTTTAAATTTAACTTCTTCACCATTATCATTGATTAAAGTATCTGTGATAGGATTGAAATCTAAACGTCCTGAAATTGCTAATGCAGCAACCATTTCTGGAGAAGTTACAAAAGCATGTGTATTTGGGTTTCCATCTGCACGTTTAGAGAAGTTTCTATTAAAAGAGTGCACAATCGTATTTTTCTCTTGTTTATCTGCTCCTTCTCTATCCCATTGTCCGATACAAGGTCCGCAAGCATTTGTAAATACTTTAGTTCCCATTTTTTCAAAAGTCTCTAAGATACCATCACGCTCAATAGTAAAACGAATTTGTTCTGACCCTGGATTAATACCGAACTCAGCTTTCGGAGTTATTCCTAATTCAACTGCCTGATTTACTATAGAAACGGCACGAGACATATCTTCGTACGATGAGTTTGTACATGAACCGATTAATCCCCATTCTACTTTGATTGGCCAATCGTTTTTAGCTGCTTCTTCTTTCATTTTAGAAACAGGTGTTCCACGATCTGGTGTAAAAGGACCGTTAATATAAGGTTCTAATTCAGATAAATTAATCTCGATCAATTGGTCAAAATATTGTACAGGATTTGCATAAACTTCAGGATCTGCAGTTAAATATTCTGCAACTTTATCTGCTGCATCTACAACATCAGCACGACCCGTAGCATTCAAATATCTACGCATCGAATCATCATATCCGAAAGTTGAAGTTGTAGCACCAATTTCTGCTCCCATATTACAAATTGTACCTTTACCTGTAGCAGACATTGATAAAGCTCCTTCACCAAAATATTCAACAATGGCTCCGGTTCCACCCTTTACAGTTAAAATATCAGCTACTCTTAGAATAACATCTTTAGGAGCGGTCCATCCATTCAATTTTCCTGTTAATTTAACACCTATTAATTTAGGGAATTTTAATTCCCAAGCCATTCCAGACATTACATCAACTGCATCTGCACCACCTACTCCAATTGCTAACATTCCTAATCCACCAGCATTAACTGTATGTGAGTC
>NZ_CANRNX010000013.1 GCF_947632075.1 uncultured Flavobacterium sp. | reverse complement strand
GGTTTAGCTGGTGTTTCTTTATCAGCAAACTGGATGTGGGCTTGTAACAACGAAGGTGAAGATGCGCGTTTATACGAAGCGGTTAAAGGATGTTCTGACTTTGCGATTGAATTAGGAATCAACATTCCAACAGGAAAAGATTCACTTTCAATGAAACAAAAATATCCTAACGGTGAAAATGTAATCGCTCCTGGAACGGTTATTATTTCAGCAGCTGGAAACTGTACAGATATTAATAAAGTGGTTGAACCTGTTTTAAATAAAGAAGCTGGATCTATTTACTACATCAATTTATCTCAAGACACATTCAAATTAGGAGGTTCATCTTTCGCTCAAATTTTAAATAAAGTTGGAAACGAAGTTCCTACTATCAAAGACGGTGCTTACTTTAAAAAAGCTTTCAATACCATTCAAAATGCCATCAATACTAATTTAGTTGAGGCTGGTCACGATATCGGATCAGGTGGTTTAGTTACTACTTTATTAGAAATGACTTTTGCTGATGTTAATTTAGGTGCAAACTATGATTTATCTGCTTTAAACGAAGCGGATACAGTTAAAGCTTTATTTAACGAAAATATTGCCGTTGTTTTACAAGCTAAAGAAGATGCTGCCTTTGAAAAAGCATTTGCTGAAGCTGGAATTGAAGCGGTAAAAATTGGTACTGCTGTTGCTGGTAACGAAGTTACTTTTAAAAACAACAACGATGTATTTACATTTAATGTAACAGAAACGCGTGATACGTGGTTTAAAACATCATTCTTATTAGATCAAAAACAATCTAAAAACGGAATGGCGCAAGAGCGTTACAACAACTATAAAAATCAGCCGTTAAACTTTACATTCCCTTCGCACTTTACAGGAGTTAAACCAGTTCACAACGGAGCGAGACCAAAAGCTGCGATTATTCGTGAAAAAGGTTCGAACTCAGAGCGTGAAATGGCAAACGCAATGTATTTAGCTGGTTTTGATGTTAAAGACGTTCACATGACGGATTTAATTTCTGGAAGAGAAACGTTAGAAGACGTTTTAGGATCTGCTAAAGGTTGGGCTGGAGCTTTCTTATATAACGAAAAAGCAAAAGCAGCGCTAGAAAACTTCTACAAACGTCCAGATACGATGTCTGTTGGTATTTGTAACGGATGTCAGTTATTAATGGAGTTAGAATTAATTAATCCAGAGCATGATGTTCACGGTAAAATGATTCACAATACTTCTGGTAAACACGAATCGAACTTCGTAGCTGTGAAAGTTCAAGAAAACAACTCAATCATGTTATCTACATTAGCTGGATCTACATTAGGCGTATGGATTTCTCACGGAGAAGGAAAATTCAACTTACCAAAAGATGAAGCTGCTTATAACATTGTTGCAAAATATGCTTACGAGCAATATCCTGCAAATCCAAACGGATCTGATTATAACACAGCTATGATGTGTGATGCTACAGGTCGTCACTTGGTAACAATGCCACACATTGAGCGTTCTACTTTCCAATGGAACTGGGCAAACTATCCTAACGGACGTAAAGACGAGGTTACACCTTGGCTAGAAGCTTTTGTAAACGCTAGAAAATGGTGTGAAAAGAATAAAAAATAATATTTTATAAATAAAAATCCTGCTTAAAGCAGGATTTTTATTTTAAAGGAGAATAAGATTGTAATTCCCAACTTGGCTGATTTAAATCGATATAATAATAATTTATGGTATCATTAGAATCGAATTCACCATTTTTATTAATATCTTCAATGGACCTAAAATACAAACGATTATTCTCTAAAATAACACTCCAATCTAATAGCTCCTGAAATTCTGGAGTCAACTTAGTAAAATTTGTACCGTCAGCATTTGAAATATAAAGTGATTTTATATCATTTGAATCGTACTTTCCATCACGATTAGTATCTTTATCAACTAAAGTGTAGACCAGTAGTTTTTTACCTGT
Organism: uncultured Flavobacterium sp.; assembly: GCF_947632075.1. Taxonomy (GTDB): domain Bacteria; phylum Bacteroidota; class Bacteroidia; order Flavobacteriales; family Flavobacteriaceae; genus Flavobacterium. The sequence goes on along the minus strand of NZ_CANRNX010000013.1, from coordinate 39,299 downwards.
TTTTAAAGCAAACTCATCTAAGAAAGAAATGCTTTGAATTTGCATTTTGTTTTCGGTTAACGGTTTCAAATCTAGAGAGTCTTTATGTTGAAACATTACATTTGACAAATAACCAGTAATTTCCGGATAGCTATAATTTGAAATTTTATAACTTACATGTTTGGTTTTTGACGATCCGTACTTTGAATTACCTGTATTATAAACACGTACATCTCCAACTGGATGTATCATATACTCAGTACCTTTCAACAAAATTGGTAAATCAACAATTTTAATTTGAGTTGAGTCAATCTTTTGAAAATCAACTTTTTCTTTTTCTGCTTCATAAATTACTTTAGGTTTTTCTTCTTTCTTACAAGAGATTAGAAAACTTCCAAGTAAAACCATTGAAAAAAAATGTTTTGAAATCATAAGGTAATTATTTATCATCAAATATAAAAAGAAAAGGGATAAACTTAGTTACATTCTCATATTTAATTTTACATTTATCATTCGTTGTGTCATATAGTTTGGCATTCCGTACATATATTTGGAATACACATCACGAACCCAAGTCTTAGTGATAGCATTTTGATTATTAAACAGATTATAAATTTCAAAACCTAATGAGACTTCGTCAAATCCTTTCAACCATTTTTTATTTGAAGTCATTTTAGCGTCCTTAAAAACATAATTGAATCCTGCATCTACACGTCGATAATCCTTTAATCTGGATTGATAATTATAAGGATCAGCGTAAGTAGGTGAACCGCCAGGCAAACCTGTATTATAAACTAAATTTAAATATAATTTTAAATTAGGAAACGCTGGCATATAATCTTGAAACAGCAACCCAAATTTTAATCTTTGATCCGTTGGTCTTGCAATATACCCTCGATCATTGTAATTTTCTTCGGTTTTTAAATACCCAAAAGAAAGCCAAGATTCAGAACCTGGAACTAATTCACCATGCAAGCGAAAATCGGCTCCGTAAACAAAAGCAGTACCTAAATTATCTGCCATATAACGAATACGAACATTTTCTAAAGTATAAATATTAACGTTTGTTAAATTTTTATAATACAACTCAGATGTCAATTTAAAAGGAATGTCACTGATTTTAAAACTATAGTCATTTCCCAATACAAAATGAATAGATTGTTGGGCTTTTAAATCAGGTCGAATACTTCCGTCCATGGCACGTAATTCACGATAATTTGGAGGTTGGTGATACATTCCAACAGCAAATCGGAACAACATATCAGTATTCCAGTTAGGTTGAATAGTAAATTGTGCACGTGGGCTAATGGTAATTTGGGCTTTATTTGTTTGGTCATCATCTATGACATTCCACATTTGAGTTCGTAGTCCAGCATTAATCCAAACATCGTGAGCACCAATTGTAGTACGATTTGACCATTGAGCAAAGGCATTCAATCTATTTATCTTGACATAATTTGTAGCTTTTACACTTTGATAAGGAGTCAACGGAAAAGCATCTGGCTGATACGGCTGATTATTTTTATAGTCTAAAAAAGGTGGAGCTAAAGAAAATCCTGCAGAATCTATAACCTCAAATTCTAACAACCGGTCTCTAATATCTTCTGAAACATAGCGTACACCCCATTCAATCTCGTTATTATTAATTTTATGTTGACCTTTTATTTCTGCACTAACAATTAAGGCATCATAATCATTTCTTCCGTGATTTAATTGACTTCCTAATCCACGAGTGAATTTAATTTGATCAAAAGTATCAGATCCTATATTACGATCAACTTCTGCTAAATTGTAAGAAGCTAAAATATCATAATATTCACTTTCTTTTGTATGGTAAGCCGAAGTTATAAATTTGTAAACACTATTTTCATTAGCCTTAAACGCCGCCTTGAAAGCTCCAAAAAACGTTTTATAAGTATCGCGTTCTTGGCCTTCATAATTTATTAATAAGGTCACAGGTTTATCAATAGTACCAAAAGTTGTCACTCGAGTTTCGGGTTGAATATGATAAATGTTTGAAGAAATGTTCCCTAAAAAACTAAATTGCCATTTAGACGAAGTGTTAAAATTCAATAGAGTTTGAATATCTACAAAACGAGGATCATATTGAGCTTTGGTGTCTTGTGTATTAACCAACAAGGCATTATTTCGGTAACGAACACCTGTAATATTTGTCCATTTTTGATTTTTAGAAACCAAATCTACTGTAGCACTTCCCCCCATCAAACTAGCTTCTAATTGCGCCTGAAATCTAGTTGGATTACGATAAGTTATATCCAAAACTGAAGCTAATTTATCACCGTATTTTGCTTGAAATCCACCAGCTGAAAAATTCACATTTGATACCATAGCAGTATTAGTAAAACTTAAGCCTTCTTGCTGTCCCGAACGAATTAAAAAAGGACGATATACTTCAATCTCATTTACATAAACTAAATTTTCATCATAATTTCCACCACGGACAGCGTAAGAAGTACTTAATTCGTTATTCGAATAAACTCCTGGTAATGTTTTTAATATATTTTCTACACCTGCATTTGCCCCTGGAATAAGACGAATCACAGTTGGTGAAATCACGGTTAGACCTTTTACATTAGCAGAAGTACTTTTATCAATTACCAGTTCTGCAAGTTGTTCGGTTTTTTGATTGAATTTTACGTTTAGCTCTTTAGCTTCATCTGTACGTAAATTTTCAATCAAAATAACAGTTTGATATCCTAAATGAGAATAATAAATTCTAATTTCTTCATTAGAAGGCACTTCTAATTCGTAAAAACCATTTTTATTTGTAGATGTAGATTCGTTTCCTACAGTAATGGAAACGTCAGAAATTAATTCTTGATTTTCATTTAAAACCAACCCTTTAATTTTAGCTGTTTGAGCAAAAGATAACAATCCGCAAAAAAAGATTGCAAGTGAGAAAATTGACTTGTTATTCAAAATTGTGTTTTTTTAATTCAAATTGAAACTAGTTTCAAATGTACTATTATTTCCTACATTATCAGAAACATTAAGTACAAGTTTATTTTTTCCAGAGGTTGCAATTCCATCTTTTAATTGATGCTTAATTTGCTTGTCTTTATATTCATATTCAAACAGAACCCATTGATCATTAATATATCCATCAATTTGTTTGATGCCTGAAAGATTGTCATAAACTTCGAAAACTAAAACGTCATTTTCTGTATACTTATTGTTTTCGAAAACATTAATTGGTTTAATTACTGGTGGATCAAAATCTTCTAAAACTTTGTAGTTTCCTAAGCTTCGAGTTCTGGTACTTAGAACATTTGCATTTTTTCTAGTATAAAAATAAGAAGTAGAACCAGAATTTACAAGTGCAATAAATGCTTTTTCGGGTTTAATTTCTGTATTGGTTAAATCAAATTCGATGCTAATATTTTTATCTAACGGAATGATATCTTTATGTAAAAAAACTTGATTTTCTTCTAAACGTAAATCTAAATCGCAATCTTCATAAAAAGTCAAAGCATTCCATTCAACCGTTGCATTTTTATCTTGAAAAATATAATCCCTTTTTGAATCTATTTTTTTTAAGTTCTCGTTCTTCATTTGACTTTTTTCGATTGGGATTGCATTATAATTAATAGGAATGTTAATTACAGTTTGGTTGTTATGAAAGTCAGAAATAACAATTTTATAGTTATATGAATCACCTTCTTGAACTGAAATTCTTCCTTGATTTTTTTCATGCTTAATTAAACTTAAATCATAATTAAATTTTTTAAATAATTTTTGAAAACGATCTTTAGTCAAACTCAAACGTTCATAATCTATAAATACATTGATATTCCTTGTTTCATCAAAATGAAAACGATCAAAAACCACTTGGTAGATTTTACTTCCGTTTAAGAAAGTTTCTATCTGATAGATTCCATTTTTTGAGTATCGATTATTCATTATATCGTAAGCATTTACAGCAAAACCAATTTCTCCTTTTGCATTTAATTTCTGTGACATATAAACCCCTTCTCTTTGTTTTTGAAAACTTAAAATTAACGGAAAATCAACTCCATTAATCACAGCCTCGTCGTTTAAAGGGTAAACTAATAAAGAATTTATTATTGGATTTTCAGTATCAACTATCCAATCATTCATTCCAAACAACAATGGATTTAAAATCTCTTCTGTTTGAGTATCACGAATTTCATAATGTAAATGAGGACCAGCAGAACTACCCGTATTCCCAACATAACCAATAATCTGTCCTTTTTGAACGTTTAAAACACCTTTTAAAGGAAAAGATTCAATAGTATAACTTTTTTCCTTATATTGACTCTCTTTAACGTATTTTTCTATAAAATCACCATAAGAATTCAAATGACCATAAACTGTCGTGAATCCATTTGGGTGCTTGATATACAAAGCTTTTCCATAACCTTTTTCATTAATATGAATACGAACAACTTCACCATCAGCAGGCGCAAAAACAGGTATACCAATTTTGCGGTTTGTTCCTAAATCAATTCCAGAATGAAAATGATTATAACGTAACTCTCCAAAACTTCCAGTAACATTTAAATCAATATCAAATGGTTTAATAAAAAAATCACGAGGATAATCTTGAGCATATAGAAAACTATAACATAAGAAAAAAACTATTATATAATTCTTCATATCTGATAATTTAATACATTAAAAATTCATTTTTTACTATTAAATTTACGATATTATTTAACATTAAATTATTTTTTATAGTATTTTTATTTTTTATTTGTATGCTTTTTTTATTTGAATAAAAAAAACTAACTTTGTAATTGTAATGATATTTTGCAATATGAGTGAACTTAACCGTTTAATAGAAAACATTGAGGCTAAATTAGAGGCACTTATAGAAAGAATTAATAAACTAGAGCAAGAGAAGATTGAATTGGAAGAAAAGATGGCTTTAGAAATTGAAGAGAAAAAAGTAATTAGCGAAACATTTAATGACTTAAAACGCAATTATGATTCTTTGAAACACGCAAATTCATTACTGGGCAGTGAAGATTATAAAAGAGAAACAAAACTCAAAATAAATTCATTAATTCGCGAAATCGATCATTGTATTTCTCAACTTTCAAAATAAAGACATGGAAGAGAAATTAAAAATAAAAATATCCATTGCCGACAGGGTTTATCCCTTAACAGTGGATCCTGTTTTAGAGGAAGGTTTAAGAAGCGCTTCTAAAAAAATCGATTTAATGATCAAACAAAATGAAGAAAATTACGCAGTGCGTGACAAACAAGATGTATTAGCTATGTGTGCTTTACAACTTGCGTCACTTCAGGAAAATAAAAAAATACAAAGCACAGAAGATTTTCAAGAAGCTTTAAAAAGACTTCAAAAAATTAATGAGAAAATTGATTTTGTTTTAAACAAAAACATATAAATTACACTTTCTTAACTTTTCAAGTTAAGAATTCACAATACTGCTCACATTAGAAACGTTTGATAAACTCAACGCCAACAAATTAAAATGAACGAAGCATTGCTACTAAAGTACGCTACCTTGAGTAGACACTTGAACAGCAAGATAGTTCAAAACTTGTTATTTATAGAGTTTATACAACTCACCTAGTGTGAGCTTTTTTTTAACTATCAAACATGTTATGGATACAGTAATATTTATTATTATCAGCGTTATCGCAGGAGCGGCTATTGGTTTTGCAATTGCAAAATATCTTGAAAAGAACTTCGCTTCTTCGATGCTAAAAAATGCACAAAACGAATCAAAAACGATTCTTAAAGATGCCCGTGTTGAGGGTGAATCTATCAAAAAAGAAAAAATTCTTCAAGCTAAAGAAAAGTTTATTGAGTTAAAAGCTGAACACGAACAAGTGATTTTATCTCGTGACAAAAAAATTGCAGAAGCAGAAAAAAGAACTCGTGATAAGGAATCTCAAATTTCCAACGAATTAGCAAGAGCAAAAAAATCTGCTGAAGAAAGTGACAAAAAAATCAATGAATACAAAAGCAAGTTAGAAGCTTTAGAAATCAAAACAGAGGAAGTAGATAAAATGCATAAGATTCAAGTAGAGAAACTTGAATTAATTGCTGGATTATCAGCAGAAGAAGCAAAAAATCAATTAGTCGAAAGTCTAAAAGATGACGCAAAAGCTTCAGCAATGTCACATATCCAAGACACAATTGAAGAAGCTAAAATGCAAGCGCATCAAGAAGCTAAAAAAATCATCATCAACACTATTCAAAGAGTCGGAACAGAAGAGGCAATTGAAAACTGCGTTTCTGTATTTAATATTGAATCTGATGATGTTAAAGGTCGTATTATCGGTCGTGAAGGAAGAAACATTCGTGCTTTAGAAGCTGCAACAGGTGTTGAAATTATTGTAGATGATACTCCGGAAGCAATTATTCTATCTTGTTTTGACCCTGTTCGTAGAGAAATTGCTCGTTTAGCTTTACATCGTTTGGTAACAGACGGGCGTATTCACCCTGCACGAATAGAAGAAGTTGTTACTAAAACAGCAAAACAAATTGACGAAGAAATTATTGAGACAGGTAAACGTACTGTTATAGATTTAGGAATCCATGGCTTACACCCTGAATTAATTAAAACAATTGGACGTATGAAATACCGTTCATCATACGGACAAAACTTGTTACACCACTCAAGAGAAGTAGCTAAACTTTGTGGAATCATGGCTGCCGAATTAGGTTTAAATGTTAAACTTGCAAAGCGTGCTGGTCTTTTACATGATATTGGAAAAGTTCCTGATGCAGAAAGTGATTTACCACACGCATTACTTGGAATGCAATGGGCTGAAAAATATGGTGAAAAACCAGAAGTTTGCAATGCCATTGGAGCTCACCACGATGAAATTGAAATGACCTCTTTAATTTCTCCAATCATTCAAGTATGTGATGCAATTTCTGGAGCAAGACCTGGAGCAAGAAGACAAGTTTTAGATTCTTACATTCAAAGATTAAAAGATTTAGAAGGAATTGCTCACGGATTTACAGGTGTAAAAAGCGCTTATGCAATCCAAGCTGGTAGAGAACTTCGTGTAATAGTAGATTGTGAAAAAGTAACAGATGAAATGGCAGCAACCCTTTCATTTGAAATTTCACAAAAAATTCAAACAGAAATGACCTATCCAGGTCAAGTTAAAATCACAGTAATTAGAGAAACAAGAGCTGTTAATATTGCTAAATAAAAAAATAGTCCGATTTTAATCGGACTATTTTTTTTTATTTAAACTTGACCAAGGGTGATGTAATTCCATAACTTCTCTTAAACGAGTTCTATCTACATGCATATAAATTTCAGTTGTTGTAATTGACTCATGCCCTAACATAGCTTGAATAGATCTTAAATCAGCTCCATTTTCTAATAAATGCGTAGCAAAAGAATGTCTAAAAGTATGCGGACTCACATTTTTGCAAACACTGGCTTTGAAAGCTAAGTCTTTTACAATGGTAAAAATCATAGCTCGAGTTAGTTGTTTTCCTCTACGATTTAAAAAAAGAATATCTTCATGTTCAGAATAAACATTTAAATGCACTCGAATCTCTTCTAAATAAATTAAAATCCATTTTATGGTTGCCTTTGCAATTGGAACAAAACGCTGCTTACTACCTTTACCTGATACTCGAATAAATCCTTCTTCAAAAAATAAATCTGAAATTTTTAAATCAACCAACTCGCTAACTCGTAAACCACAACCATATAATGTTTCAATAATTGCCTTGTTTCTAGTTCCTTCTGGTAACGATAAATCTATTCGTGAAACCATTGCGTCGATTTCCTCAATAGCTAATACTTCTGGGATTTTTCGGCCTTGCTTTGGGAGGTCAATAAAAATAACCGGATTCTGTGTTATATATTTATCTAATACCAAAAAATCATAAAATCCCTTTAATCCAGATATAATACGAGATTGAGTAGAAGGTGCAATAAATTCAGAGATTGAATAAATAAAATCACGCACATCAGACTCTTTAACATTCGCAAAGGATTTAATTTGTTTTATATCTTCTAAATAATTTTTAAACTTAAGAATATCAAACACATAACTCGTAATAGTATTATCAGCCATTGAACGTTCTAATTTCAAATAGCTTTTGTAAAGTTTTATATATTTCTCCAACACATATAGATTAAAAAAGCCATCCTTTTAAAGATGGCTTAAATTTACTATTTTAAATTGAATTAGAATTTATATCCAACCCCAACTTGGATAACTGCATTTTTAACAGATTTACCTTCATTTTCTTTCCAAATATCAGACAATCCAAAATTATAACGTGCATTAGCAAAGAAGCCGTTTGCTAAATCATAAGCAACACCAGCACCAATTCCAAAATCAAATGATTTCGTAAAATCTTTCATATCAGTTTTATCTGACTCTGAATATCCTAAAGCACTCGCATCAGATTTAATTTCCGATTTAACTAAAAAATTAAATTGGGGACCAGCTTCTACAGAAAATCCATCAGCAATATAATACTTAGCTAAAACAGGAATACTAATATAATCAAGTTTAAAAGTTTCTTTGTAATGAACATTTACTCCAGATTCAACTTCTGAATATTTTGCTTTTGCACCCTGAGCAGAATACATTAACTCTGGCTGAACAGAAAATTTGTCATTAATTTTAATTTCAGCAACACCCCCTACGTAAAAACCAGTTAACATTTTTGAGCTTTCTGTATTAGAAAGATTTGCAAAATTCACCCCAGCTTTAGGTCCAAATTTAACTTCTTGTTGAGCATTTGCATTAATTGAAATAGCGATTAACGCAGCGATAGTAAAAATTTTTTTCATTTAATATTTATTTAAGTTAATTAATTATTCTAAAAACGATAACCAACAGACACTTGAATTACCGAATTTTTTACATCTTTAAAATCTAAATTCTTATTAATTTTGTTAATTTCATCAATAATATAATCAGGCATTTCTTCAAATATAGGAATTTTAGAATAATCATTATCGGCTTTATAAATATCTTTCAATCCTAAATAATATCTTCCAGATATAAAAAATCCGTTATCAAAATTATAAGAAATTCCAACAGCTAAGCCATAATCTAAAGTGTCATAAAAGTTTTTATAATTATTGTCTCTATATCCATATTTGTACAATTCTTCTTCTAAAATAGACCCGTGATCAATGATAAACTCACGCGCTTCATTGAATTCATATAAATCATACGTTCCTTTTGCCCCCATTAAAAAACCTATTTGAGGACCAATTTCAATTGAAAACTGATCTTTTACATAATATTTAAAAAGTACAGGCACATTTAAATAATGAAGAGTAACATCAGACAATGTATTAGTTTCTATAATCTCCGCAGCCCCATCAATCTTTTTTTCAATTTCTTTTCCATTATAGCCTTGATTAGAGTACAACATTTCGACTTGTAATGCCGTTTTTTTATAATAACTTAAAGGAAATTCAACAACAGCTCCCAAATGGAATGATGGTTTTATATTTTGCGAATAATTTCCTGCAGAAATATTCGATAAATTCAATCCACCTTTAACTCCAGTTACAACGGGATTCCTAGGATTATGTTGAGCATTAACGTTTATAAAAAACAATCCTGAAATTGTTGCGAAAAATAATTTTGTTATCATATTATTAATGTTAATTTAAAAATAAATTTCACAATAATACAAAAAAAAACAAAACAATTGTAAAAAAGTCTATATTTTATAAAAGTTAGACTTAAATTAAAATTTCAATACTAAATTATCACTTAAAATTTTCATTTCAATTAAAAAGTATTAAATTATAAAATAAATTTTATTAAAGCTAATTTCGAAATTATTTAAATTCCCTCTTCTTTTAAATTACTTTTTTAAAACAAATCAGCTCTAAACCAAGAACAAATTATTTGAAAACTAGCAATTCGAATATTAAAGAATAATAAAGAATTCATCGTTCTAAAAAAACTATAGCAAACGACTCTAAGAAAAATAGATTATGATTTCTAAACTCAAATAATCAAAAAAATCAATACTTTTATAAAAAATATTGAATAAATGAAAATCTTTATAATAAACGGACCGAATTTAAATTTACTTGGAAAAAGAGAACCTGAAATATATGGGAATTCATCTTTTGAAGATTTCTTTATTAAACTTAAAGAAGAATTCACTTCAGTAAGTTTAGATTACTTCCAAAGCAATATTGAAGGTGAATTGATTAACAAATTACATGAAGTTGGTTTTAGTTATGACGGAATTATTTTAAATGCAGGAGCTTACACTCATACTTCTATTGCAATAGCCGATGCCATATGCAGTATTACAACACCAGTAATCGAAGTTCATATTTCAAATACTTTCGCAAGAGAAGAGTTTAGGCATAAATCATACCTATCTAATGTGTGTAAAGGAATAATTATAGGCTTTGGATTAGACTCGTATACTTTAGCCTTGAAATCATTTTTATAAAAAAAGGTTCTATCACTTTAAGATAGAACCTTTTTTATTTCTGAATTAATTATCCTAAAAAGGCTTTCATCATCCAGATGTCTTTTTCTTGCTCTACTATCAAATCACTCATCATTGAAGCAGTACCCTCATCACTAATTTCAGAAGCTGTTTCTAAAATTTCACGCTCAATAACTAAAAGCTTAGACAGCGATTCAATAATTAATTTAACTGCTACTTCATCTTCCGAAATGTTTTTCCCAACAGTTAATTTATTATTTTTCATATAATCTTCAAAAGTATGTAATGGAACACCACCAAGAGTTAAAACTCGCTCAGCAATACCATCAATTCTTAATTGTGAATTATTATACAATTCTTCGAATTTTACATGTAAATCAAAAAAACGCTTTCCTCTAATGTTCCAATGTAAACCTCTTAAAGATTGGTAATACACCTGAAAATTAGCTAACAAAACATTTAATGATTCAATGTTTTTCTCTGTTTCCTTTATTGGCAATCCTAAAACATTCATAACTATTAATTTAGATTTTCTTTATTTATACATTCAAATTTACGAATAAAAAGGCGATATTTGTATAAGTATAATTGATAATTATTATTCTTTCATAGATAAAACCTTATACAAATGACCATTACACAATTGAATTATGTACTTGCAGTTGCAGAACATCAAAACTTTACTTTAGCAGCCGAAAAGTGTTTTGTAACTCAGCCAACACTTAGTATGCAAATTCAAAAATTAGAAGAAGAATTAGATGTTAAGATTTTCGATAGAAATAAAAAACCTATTCAACTTACAGAGGTTGGTAAGCAAATTGTTATTCAGGCTAAAAACATTGTAAACGAATCTGACAGAATTAAAGATATTGTAGACCAACAAAAAGGTTTTATTGGTGGTGAATTTAAATTAGGAATCATACCGACAGTTACACCAACTTTATTACCTATGTTCTTAACTAATTTTATTAATAAATATCCAAAGGTTAATTTAATCGTAGAAGAATATAATACAGAAGAAATAATATATAAATTAAAAAACGGTCAATTAGATGCAGGGATTGCAGCAACGCCTTTACTTGAACAAGATATTAAAGAAATAGTTTTGTATTATGAGCCTTTTGTTGGATACATTCCTGAAGAATTTAGAAATAATAAAACAGAAATTGAAGCAGACGATTTAGATATCAGTGATATTTTACTTTTGAAAGATGGACATTGTTTTAGAAATGGAATTTTAAATATTTGTAAAAGCTCTAAAACCGACACTTCAAGAAAATTTGAATTAACGAGTGGAAGTTTCGAAACCTTAATAAAGCTTTCTAACGAAGGTTTAGGAGTTACATTATTACCTTACTTGCATTCTTTAAACTTAAACGAGTCAGATAAGAAAAATGTAATTCAATTTAAAAACCCAAAACCTTCAAGAGAAGTGAGTTTAATTTATTCAAAGAACGAATTAAAACTACATCTTATTGATGCGTTACAAGGTGTAATTTCAAGTGTTGTAAGAGGCGCAATCACTTTTCAAGATATTGAGATAATCAGTCCAAAATTAAAAAAATAAGCTACTTTTCAGTAGCTTATTTTATATTTCGTATTAATAAGAAAAATCGAATTCTCTTGAATGCAACTCAGGCTTATTCTGTAAGAATTCAACTAACCAAACATTTAACCTTTCTAAATCATAAGGTAATAATTTTCTTTTCGCCTTTGATAATTCTTTAATAAATAAATCCTTATCAAAACTCACATTCGTTAAAACTTTAATTGTATATTCTAAAGTATTGACGGCTTTCATATTTATTGTTTTTTATAAATATAGATATTTTTTTATAATAACAAAAAACAAAACTTATAAAAATAAACTATTCTTATTTTTCTACTAACAAAGCTCTTGTCATTTCACGTTTACCAGGTGGCCCTTGAAGCTTTTCTATTTTAAAGCCTAAACCTTTAAGAATTCTGTTCACTTCACCTTTACAAGCATAAGTAACTAAAACTCCATTAGGCTTTAAAGCGTTTTTTATCTTAACGAAAATTTGCTCAGTCCACAATTCAGGTTGATACTGAAAACCAAAAGCATCGAAATAAACCAAGTCAAATTGAGGTTGAAAAGAAATATTTTCGAACATCATTTCCATTTTAGTTAAATAGAAATTATCAGAAATTTCAAATTTATTTTCCCAAGCGATAGAATGAAGTCTCTCAAAAATCTGTTTTTCATTCTCAGAAAAGGCATCAGCGTAATTCAATTGTTGCCACTCGCCTTCCGTTAAAGGAAATCCTTCAATTCCAGTATAAGAAACTTGTACATTAGATTTTATACTTTCTAAACAAGTTAAAAAACAATTTAAACCAGTACCAAAACCAATCTCTAAAATATTAATTTGATTTTTAGTTTCTTTAAGGAAATCAAATCCATTTTGTATATAAACGTGTCGAGCCTCTTGAATTGCACCATGAACAGAATGAAAACTTTCCCCCCAATCTTCCATTAAAATTGTGTGAGAACCATCTTCAGTTTCAATTATTTTTCTTTTCATTTAATTAATGAATAACTTCTTAATCCTTGGAATTGGTCCGCCACATTTTTTTGCATGACAAGCCAAACAAGACTCTACCATTTTATTAAAATTTTCTTTAGCTTCTGTAGGATTTTCATAAATTGCTTTCTGAGCGTTTAAAAAAATCGCAGCTTGGTCTTGAAAAAACAAATCATTATCAGAAGGATCTGTCATCAAAGCTGTATGAATTTTTTCAAAATTTTCAGGAAAAGAACCTAAACTATCTTTTTCTAAAATCTTAGTTCTCAATTGTAAATTATACGCATACATCTGTTCCATTAACAAAGCCATCTCAGACATTTCATACATTTGGAACTTCGACTCTTTTTGTACAGAATCTTTTTTATTTTCAACAACTTCATCTACTTTTTTATCTTGACAAGAGAATAAAAAAACTGAAATTGCTGATAAAACTAAAAGTTGTTTCATTATTTATTTTCTGCAATTAAAACTCCATTAGCTAAAAAACGTAAAGTTCTTTTTGGCTCTACAATACTATCAATTGCTTGTTGACTTTCACCTTTATCTTTTGCGTAATGTTTTAATTCATCAACAGAAATTTCTTCAATAAAAGCTTTTCCTTCAACAATAGCATAATGTTCTTCTGCTCCTTCTTTTGGAACGAAAAATGCGTAATCTTTAAATTTCACAAATGATTCTTTCCCATCTGCTAAATCCAAAGTCATCCAACATCCTTTTTTAGCACAAGTAGACTTTATAGTTGAACCAAATTTCACATCAATAGTGTCATTTGGTTGCAAAGTAGCATATTTAGCAAGCATTTCATCATTTGTTAATACATCTTTAGATGTAATAGAATCTCCAAAAACTGAGTAAGTTACCGATTCTACTTGTTGTTCATCAACAACTTCTTTTTTGTTGTTACAACTCACTAAAGCTACTAATCCAATAGATAATATAAAAAAACGTTTCATGATTTAAATTTTTAGAAAACAAATATACAGTAATTTTATTTTATTTTTTAATAGACCTTTAATACTTAAAATAACACTTAACTAAATAATTTTCAATATTTTAATAATATAGAAATAAAATAAACATTTTTTAAATTGAGTAAAAATTATATATTTTTTCAGACTTTATAAGCAATATTTTTGCTAATTTTGCAATATTGTAGTAATATTACAAACAACATAACTCAATTATTAAAATTATAAAAAATGGAGATAGACATTTTAAAAGACTTCTCTTTTACGCCCGTAGAAAAATCTAAAATTGACACTTTTGACTTCGAAAACTTAAGTTTCGGAGCGAAATTTACAGATTATATGCTTGTTTGTGAATACAAAAACAATGCATGGCAACAAGTTGAGATTAAACCTTATGCACCTATACAATTAGATCCTTCTGCAAGAGTTTTCCATTACGGACAAGCTATTTTTGAAGGAATGAAAGCTTATAAAGATGTTAATGATGATATTTGGTTATTTAGACCAGACGAAAACTACAACAGATTTAATAAATCTGCAGTTCGTTTAGCAATGCCAGAAATAGATGAAGCTCGTTTTTTAGGTGGTTTAAAAGCTTTATTAAATGTTGAAAAAGAATGGGTTCGTAAAGGTTTAGGTAACTCATTATATATTCGTCCGTTTATGATTGCTACTGAAGGTGGAGTTATTGCATCTCCATCAAACGAATTTTTATTCTGTATATTACTTTCACCAGCAAAATCATACTACTCAGGTAAAATTAAAGTGCAAATTGCTGAATACTACAGTAGAGCAGCTAATGGTGGAATTGGAGCTGCAAAAGCTGCAGGAAACTATTCTGCGCAGTTCTACCCTACTAAATTAGCTCAAGAAGCAGGATTTAACCAAGTAATCTGGACAGATTCAACACATACAAAAGTTGAAGAGTCTGGTACAATGAATGTTTTCTTCAGAATCAACGATACTATTTACACTGCACCAACTTCTGAAAGAATTTTAGATGGTGTTACACGTAAAAGTTTAATTGACCTTGCAAAAAGAGAAGGTTATAATGTAGAGGTTCGCCCTATTTTAGTTGAAGAAATTGTTGAAGCCTCTAAAAACGGAAGTTTAAAAGAAATTTTCGGAGCAGGAACTGCAGCAGTAATCAACCAAATTGAAGCTTTTTCTTTCCAAGGAGAATTATACAATTTACCAAACATGGACGAAGAAGGTTCTTACGCATTAGACCTTAAAGATAAATTAACAAAAATTCAAAATAAACTTGCAGAAGATACTTTCGGATGGACTGCAAAAATTTAATGTTTTTAAAGAGCTTGTTTACACAAGCTCTTTTTTTATTCTAACTTTTAAACGTAAATTTGTTTAAAATTTAATCCCATATGTTCTCACAAGCACAAATATATTTTGGAATTGCCTTTGCTGTAGTTTTTGGAATCGCAATGATTTATATGTACAGAAAAGATTTACACTTACATAAAACATATTATAAAGGAAGTACTTGGATTTTTATAGGTTTTTTAGCATTTATTGGAATATTATTTCTAATTAAGGTTTGGTTAAAAGAATAATTTTTATTTTTGATATAATTTAAAACTGCTGCTATGAAAATTTTTAAGTATATTTTCTTTTTTATTGTACTAAGTGCAATTTCACTAACGGTATTTATCGCTACACAAGATAGTACTTTTACAATTTCTAAATCTAAAGAAATAGACTTACCCAAACGAACTGTTTTTAATTACTTATCTGAATTAAAAAATGTAGAACAATGGCAAGTTTTCAACGAAAGCAAATTAAACTTCGCTATCGATTCTTTATCTAAAGGAAAACACGCAAAAATCTCTTGGAATAACAATTCATTACAAACCATAGAACTTTTCCCTACAGATAGTTTAACTCAAGTTTTAAATTTAAACGGAGAAACTTCAAATTTAAAGTGGATTTTAAAATCTAACGGAAAAAACACTTTAGTTTCATTAGTTGTTGAAGGTAAAATGGATTTCCTAACCAAATTTAAATCTTTCTTTTTAGGCGGAATTGAAAAAATCGAAGGTCCTATTTACGATAAAACATTAAATAGTTTAAACCATAATATCACCGAACAATACAAAACGTTCGAAATTAAAAATGAAGGAATTGTTTTGGTTAAAGAACAATTTTATATCAAACAAATTGTTAGTGGAACGCTTGAAAATTTAGGCGAACAAATTTTTGAATGCATGAACAACATGAAGCGTTTTTGTAACGAAAACGATTTAAAAATGAGCGGAGACCCTTTTACAATTTTTGAAAAAATAGATTTTAAATCCGGAAAAATAGACTTCGCTGTTTGTGTACCTATCACTACAGAAATTTTCACCAATCAAGAAAGTGATATCACAGGTGGTAAATTTGAAAGTTTCTACGCTTACAAAACAACACTAAAAGGAGATTATTCGCACATTGACAAAGCTTGGAAAGAAAACAATACTAAAATTATTGAACATAAACTAACAAAAAACACTAATTTCAAACCTGTTTCTGTTTACAAAACCAATATTTTAGACACCAGTAAGGCTTCTGAATGGATTACAGAATTTTTAACTCCTGTTAACGAATCGGTAATTTATGTTCCAGAAACCACAAATGATAGTTTACAAATAACTCAATAAAAAAAGAGGAAATTCTAATGTAGAATTTCCTCTTTTTATTTCTATATCTATTATAGTAGTTTCAAATACGCTTCGTAACCTTGAGCTTTCATTTCTTCTTTTGGAATAAATTTTAACGAAGCACTATTAATACAGTAACGCAATCCGCCTTTATCTTTAGGTCCATCTTCAAAAACGTGTCCTAAATGGGCATCACCCGTTTTGCTACGAACTTCAGTACGAATCATACCATACGTTTTATCTGTTTTTTCGTCAATTAAACTATTGTCAATGGGTTTAGAAAAACTTGGCCATCCACAACCCGATTCAAATTTATCTGTAGAAACAAACAACGGTTCACCTGTTGTAATATCGACGTAAATTCCGTCTCTGAATTCATCAAAATATTCGTTCTGAAAAGCTCTTTCTGTTCCGTTTTGTTGTGTTACTTGGTATTGAATTGGAGTTAAAGTTGCTTTTAACGTGGCCTGATCTGGCTTTTTGAAAGTTGTTTTACTTTCCGTTTTCGGATTTGCTTTTCGAGCCATTTCAAACAATTTGGTTGGAATGTGGCAATATCCCGTTGGGTTTTTCTCTAAATAATCTTGGTGGTATTCTTCAGCTTTATAAAAGTTTTGTAACGGAACCGTTTCAATCGCTAAAGGTTTACTATAATTCAAGGCATGTTTAGCAACGCGTTCTTTTACAATAGCAGCCGTTTCAGCATCTGTAGTATAAATACCCGTTCTGTATTGTTCACCCACATCATTTCCTTGTTTGTTAATACTTGTCGGATCAATCGTATCAAAATACAAATCAATCAACAGGTTAATATCTACCTGATCCGGATCGTAAACCACTTTTACCGCTTCTGCAAAACCAGTGGTATGCGTTAAAACATCTTCGTAAGTTGGGTTTTCAGTTTTTCCGTTAGCATACCCCACTTCGGTTTCAAGTACGCCTCTTATTTGTTGGAAAAAATATTCGGTTCCCCAAAAACATCCTCCTGCAAAATAGATTTCTTTTTTATTATTTGTGTTCATATCGGTTTCATTTATAAAATTTGTTGTACTCTCTTTTTTATTCTGGCAGCCTGTAAAGCTCATGGCTAAGGCCGAAATGCTTAATAGCATGGTGATAATTACAATGGTCTTTTTCATTTTATTCAGTTTTTAAATGACTATTCTTTGCTTTCAAATGTATAGTCGGTAATAAATTTAAATCCTGACAAAAAAATTATAGATTTAGTTTATCATTCATTTTTTCTTTAAAATCATTAAGCTGAGTATTACTTATTTCAATTGTTTTCTCTTGACTTTGAAAATGTAACTTAGCATCAATAACTTTTAATTTCTTGTTATACGCCTCACACCATTTACAAATTAAAATATGCATTTTTAGCTTCATTTTATTTGTAAAACCAATGGCATTTGCATTTTGTTCTTCCATGAGTAAAGTAGCTTCACAACAGGTAAGTTTTAATTTATTTAGGAACGGAAATTTCATGAGTTGATTTTTAATTTACTGCAAACCATTTATTTTCTAAACAAGATCTTAGTTGCATTCTACTGCGTTGAAGTATCTTCCAAAGATTATTCGTACTAATGTTTAATTCCTGACTTACTTCTGGTGCTTTTTTTTCATCTAAATAATACAATTTTACCAAAATACGCCATTTTTCAGGAAGCTGTTCCATACAAAATCCTAAAGTTTTGGTAAAAGATGAATCGTCTAATAACGAAGTTTCTCCTTCAGAAGCATTCCAATCACTAATTACCTCCATGCTTTTCCAATGGCCTGCTTCATTAAAAAAATGATCTAAACTTATGTTGGGGTCTGTTTTGTATTTGGAACGATAATAGTCGGCAATTTTGTTTTTTAAAATAGCCATTAACCAAGTTTTGGGCTGACTATCTTCTTTGAAGTTTTCGAACGAATTAAAGGCAGCAATAAAAACTTCTTGAACCAAATCTTCGGCGTCTTCTTGATTCGAAAGTAGGTACGTGGCTCTTTGTAACAGCGGTTTGGAATAATCGCTAATCCAGCTTTTAAAAATTTCGTTCTTATTCATTTTCTTTCGTTTTCTAGCCTTTTTTTGAATACTAAATTTAAGAATATAAATTGAAATTTTTGTTGGGGAGCTTACACCACAAAACCATCCAAATAAAAGTTTTGTAAAAGAATATCTATTATAAGTATTTTTTTATTTGATTAACGACGAATATAATAGTTTTTTTGGTAATTAACTTGTAAAGTGTTAATTTAAGTAAATCAAAAGTTCTTAGTTACAACATAAAGTGTAAAACGGGCAACTTGAAGTGTGAAATGCCCATCATGAAGTGTGAAATGCCCACCATGAAGTGTGAAATGCGCAACATGAAGTGTGAAACGCCCACCATGAAGTGTGAAATGCACAATATGAAATGGGAAACACTCACCATGAAGTGTGTAATACCCACCATCAGGGTTATGTTGTGTAACTTTTGATTTATAAAATGAATACAACCAATTAAAAAATAAATGTTATGAGAAAGAAATTAACTGAAGTACAAGTAATTCAGAATTACGGTGTTTTATTTGAGAATGTAAAAAAAGATACCGTTTTAGCTACGGAGTTGGCTGAGTATGGTTACGATAACGCTGCAATTGTACAAGGCGAAACTTTATACCAAACCTTATTGGCTAAGTACAGCACCAATAAAACCGAAACGGCTGAAGAAACTATGGCTTATACTAATTTTAGCACGCATTTTAATGAACTGGTTTCGGCTTATGTAACCGATCGTAAAAAAGCTAAAATTGTTTTTAAAGGGCAAACCGATGTGTTTAAAAATCTTGAACTTAACGGAACACTTCCGGTACGTAATGCTTCACTTTTAAACACCATATCCGTTTTTTACGAATTATTACAAAACAACAGTGCTTTATTAAATGCGATAAGTCGTTTAAAAGTGAATGAGGCTCATGTAAACGAGCAATTATCTAAATTGGCTACCACAAAATCTGCTTACGCAAATTATGTGCAAGAAAAAGGAGAAAGCCAACAAGCTACTCAAGATAAAAACAAGGCTTTTGATGATGTAATTAAATGGGTGAATGAGTTTTATGCAGTGGCAAAAATTGCCTTAGAAGATAAACCGCAATTGTTAGAAAGTATTTCTAAATGGGTGCGTAGTTAAACACAAAATTAAAACGGCTTTTCAAAATTGAAAAGCCGTTTTGTTTATTAAGAAACTTTAATGGATTTGTATAATTCTAAAGCTTTACCGTCTGTAAGCATCGAAACAAATTTACAAACATTCATTAAACGTTCGTAAAGCGAATCGGTTTCAATGTGGTATTGTTCTGGAAGCATTTTCAAGATTAAATCGTCAAAATGCGTTTTTTGTCCGTTGTATTGGTTGTTCACCGCCGTTGTAAACTTTTCTAACAAAGTATTAATTACTTGGTAGCCTACCACTTCTTTCTGAATTACTTCTTTACTTTCGTAAACGTTAGAAATACTAATGGTAATGATATCTTTCATTTGTGCAACGTAAGCACATTTTTCTGTTAATGCAAACGGAAATTCGCCCATCATAATCGCTTCTTCATTATCCATAAATACACGAACGGCATCGTTAATTAAACTTCCAATGGCTAAAGCTCGTAAATAACTTACGCGTTCTGCTTTGGTTTGCAATTGGGCATATTTTACCGAATTGATGTTGTCTTTTACAATTTTAATTAAAAACTCTAAAGCGTATTCTTCCGGAATCCAACCTAAATTAATTCCGTCTTCAAAGTCAATAATCGTGTAACAAATATCATCTGCTGCTTCCATCACATAAGCTAACGGATGACGGTGGTAACGAATTTCGTCGTTGTTTTTCTTTACCAAACCTAATTCGTTCGCTACATCTAAAAACGCTGCTTTATCACTTTGGAAGAAACCGTATTTTTTATCAGAAACATCTAAAGTTGGTTTTTTAGGCAAACTCTCTTTCGGATACTTCATAAAAGTACCTAAGGTTGCATAAGAAATACGCAAACCACCTTCTGCTCCAGGTCTGCTAGAAGTTAATACATTAAACCCGTTGGCATTTCCTTCAAAATCAATTAAATCTTGCCATTGTTTAGGTTCTAAATCTAAACGGTACTTCTCACCTATTCCGTTTTTAAAGAAATCGCCAATGGCTTTTTCTCCTGAATGTCCGAATGGAGGGTTTCCAATATCGTGAGCCAAACAAGCTGCTGCTACAATAGCACCAAAATCATTTATCGTATAACCTAACTCTTTTAAATCTTCGTGTTTATCTAAAACTTGCTCACCTACCAATCTTCCAAGAGAACGACCAACAACAGAAACTTCTAAACTGTGCGTTAATCTGGTATGAACGAAATCGGTTTTAGAAAGCGGAATCACTTGCGTTTTATCTTGTAAACTTCTAAATGCATTTGAGAAAATAATTCGGTCATAATCAACTTCAAAACCAACTCTTGAATCTTTCTCGTCTTTTCTATTTCTAATATGTTCGTCGCCATGTTTTTTTAACGAAAGCAACTGTTTCCAATTCATCATAAATTCGTAATAAGGTGTTTTCAAAGATAGTATTTATCTAAGTTTTTTAAAATCAAAAAGCCGTTTAATTAACGGCTTTTTGATTATTAATTTCAGATTGAATGATGTTTTTTTTCACTTGATATAAAGCAGAATTTTTAGCTTCGGCAAATGAAGTGTTATAAACTCGCTCTACATTTCGATATGCTTCAGGAAAATTAGCCAACAATTTATCGTAATAAAAATCTAAAGTTTCATTGGTTGGATTGGTGAATTCTAAATGCATTTCAAATCTGCGTTTTAAAGCTTCGTCAATCATTTGAATTTGATTGGTTGCAGCCAATAATATAGATTTCTGTGGGAAGTTATCGATCAATTGTAAAATGGCATTAACCACACGTTTTATTTCAGAATTGTCTTTGTTGTCGTAATCTCTAATTTGTCCTAACGAATCAAATTCATCAAAAAACAAAACCAAACCTTCGTACTGGGCTTCTTTAAATAAAGCATCGATATTCTTAGAAGTTTCTCCCAATTTAGAAGAAATAATGGTAGCTAAATTTACTATAACTAATTTCTTATTTAAATGTTTTGCTATGGCTTTTGCCGTCATGGTTTTACCACAACCGGTTGCGCCAAACATTAAAATTTTATTGGCTATTGGTAATTTATAACTCAATAATTTTTCTTTGAATTGCTGTTCTAACAAAAAATCATCAATTTGTTTGGATACGTTTTCATTAAAAACAACATCTTCCAAGTTTACATCACTTCGATCTATATAATAAAAAGAACTCATTATTTTACACTTTTATAAGAATTGGAATATTTACTTAAACTTCTATTCGACATAAAAATTGCGCCCATCATAAAAACAACTGCTACAACAAACGGAGCTCCAGCGAATTCAAACGGAGCTTCATCATGCGTAAAAAAGTAAAAAACATTGGTCATTAAAAGCGGACCAAATATTGCTGTTGCACTATTTAAACTAGCTAATGTTCCTTGAATTTGACCTTGCTCTGTTGCAGGAATATGCGTAGTGATTTCAGTCTGCATGGCTGGTCCAGCAATTCCACCTAAACAATAAGGAATTAAGAATACAAACATCATCCATCCTTCTTTGGCAAAAGCAAATAATAATAAACCAATAGCATTTAATGACAAACCTATTAAAATACTTTTAGCATTTCCAAGCCTTGGATTTACCCAACGAATTAAACCTCCTTGTACCAAAGCAACTAAGAAACCAATTGCACCTAAAGAATAGCCAACCATTTTTTCATCCCAATTAAAACGATACATGGTAAAGAAACTCCAGTTTCCGTGTACGGCATGAGAAGCCAAATACATAAAGAAAATGGCTGTTGCTAATCCTAAAACTTCTGGATACTTTTTTAAGCGCAACAAAGCACCTACCGGATTTGCAGATTTCCATTCGAATGCTCTTCTTTTTTCTTTAGGAAGTGATTCTGGCACTACGAAATAACCGTATAAGAAATTTATAAAACATAAAATAGCAGCAGCAACAAATGGCACTCTTGGTCCAAACTGTCCAAGTAAACCACCAATTACAGGTCCGATAATAAAACCTACACCAAAGGCAGCACCAATCATACCGAAATTCTTCGCTCTATTTTCAGGCGTACTTACATCAGCAATATAAGCACTTGCAGTAGAAATACTTGCTCCGGTAATACCCGCAATAATTCTTCCTAAAAAAACCAAACCAATGGTTGGTGCAATAGCTAACAGAATATAATCTAATCCGAAAGCTAATAAAGAAATTAGCAACACCGGGCGTCTTCCGAATTTGTCGCTTAAATTTCCGATAATCGGAGCAAATAAAAATTGAGTAAATGCGTAAGAAAATGCTAACCAACCTCCAATTTTCGCAGCTTCTGTTATATCTGATTGTAATAATTCTTCTAACAATTTAGGAATTACAGGTATGATAATTCCGATGCCAATGACATCTAACAAAATGGTTATGAAAATGAAACCAACCGCCGCTGATTTTTTAGATGATGACATATTTTTTATTTTTTTCAAAGCTACAAAAAAAAGAAAGAGATAAAAAAAGTCCTTCATTAAGAAGGACTTTTTTAATATGAGATAACAATCTACTAAAGTTCAAATGCTCTTTTTGGATCGTTGTTTAATAATAATTCAGTTGGGTTTTCTAAAGCTTCTTTAACAGCAACTAAGAATCCAACAGACTCACGACCATCAATAATTCTGTGATCGTAAGATAAAGCAATGTACATCATTGGTGCGATAACCACTTGTCCGTTAACAGCAACTGGACGCTCGATGATGTTGTGCATTCCTAAAATTCCAGATTGTGGAGGGTTGATAATTGGAGTTGATAACATAGAACCAAATACACCACCGTTAGTGATTGTGAAAGTTCCACCAGTCATTTCATCAACTGTAATTTGTCCGTCACGAGCTCTTGTAGCTAAACGTTTGATGTCTGCTTCAACTCCACGGAAAGATAATAATTCTGCGTTACGAACAACAGGAACCATTAATCCTTTTGGTCCAGAAACTGCTACAGAGATGTCAGCGAAATCAAATTTAATTTGCTCTTGACCATCAATCATTGAGTTTACATCTGGGAATAATTGTAAAGCACGAGTAACAGCTTTAGTAAAGAAAGACATATATCCTAAACTTACACCGTGTTTTGCTTTAAAAGCATCTTTGTACTCGCTTCTTAATTTGTTTACTGCTGTTAAGTTAACTTCGTTGAAAGTTGTTAACATTGCAGTAGTATTTTTAGCTTCAACTAAACGCTCTGCTACTTTACGACGTAACATAGACATTTTTTTACGCTCTGATCCACGAGGTCCACCAGTTGGAGTTCCCATAGAAGGTACAGCGTTGATAGCATCTTCTTTAGTTACACGACCATCTTTACCAGTACCTTGGATAGTTGATGCATCAATGTTTTTCTCGTCTAAAATCTTTTTAGCCGCAGGAGAAGCTGATCCAGTTGCATAAGTTGCTGCTGGAGCTGCCGCAGGAGCCGGAGCTGCTTTTGGAGCTTCTTCTTTTACTTCAGCTTTTGGAGCATCAGTTGCAGGTGCGCTACCAGATGGTTTTGCTGCACTTGTATCGATTAAACAAACTACTTGACCTACTGCCACAGCGTCACCTTCTTCAGCTTTTAATGTGATGATACCACTTACTTCTGCAGGTAATTCTAAAGTTGCTTTGTCTGAATCTACTTCAGCAATAGCTTGGTCTTTTTCTACATAATCCCCGTCTTTTACTAACCAAGTAGCAATTTCCACTTCAGTGATTGACTCCCCTGGCGAAGGAACTTTCATTTCTAAGATACTCATGAGTATATTAATTTATTTTGTTGGTAACTAATTTCTTATTTTAAATCTTTATCAAAAACCATGTTGATTGCATGTGCATAACGAGCTTTTGAACGTACAGATGAACCTGCTGCTGGAGCAGAAGCGTCTGCTGGAGATGCTAAACGGAATTTAACTAAGTCAAAGTTCATTAACATAAATCCGTAAGCTCCCATGTTTCTTGGTTCTTCTTGAGCCCAAACGTAATCTGTTGCATTTGGATAAGAAGCGATGATTGCTTTTAATTCTTCTGTTGGTAATGGGAACAATTGTTCTACTCTAACAAAAGCTACATCTTTTCTTCCTAATTCTTCAGCTTTAGCAACTAAATCATAATAGAATTTACCAGAAACAAACACTAACGTTTTGATAGCTGCTTTATCAGTTGCATTAACATCATCTAAAACAGGTTGGAAACTTCCGATTGTAAAGTCTGCAATTGGCGAAACTGCTGCCGGGTGGCGTAATAAACTTTTGGGTGAGAAAACGATTAACGGCTTTCTAAAGTCTGTTACCATTTGGCGACGTAATAAATGGAAATGGTTTGCTGGAGTTGTACAGTTTGCTACATACATATTGTGATTTGCACAAAGCTGTAAGTAACGCTCTAAACGTGCAGAAGAGTGTTCTGCTCCTTGATGCTCATAACCATGAGGTAATAACATCACTAAACCGTTTTGACTTTCCCATTTGTCTTCACCTGCAGAGATGTATTGGTCAATCATAATTTGAGCTCCGTTAGAGAAATCTCCAAATTGTGCTTCCCAAATAGTTAATGCTTTTGGATTAGCCATTGCATAACCGTATTCAAAACCAACTACTGCGTATTCTGATAAATGCGAGTTGAATATACGCATTTCTCCATTACGAGATTGTAACTCATTTAACATAGTTACTTCTTCTTCTGTATCTTCTGTTTTAACAACAGCATGACGGTGAGAGAACGTACCACGTTGAACATCTTGTCCTGAGAAACGTACATCAAAACCTTCTTGCATTAGAGTTCCGTAAGCTAAAAGTTCACCCATAGCCCAATCTAAACGATCTGTTTCGTACATTTTAGCACGATCTCCAATTAGTTTAGGTGTTTTGTTGATGAATTTTTTATCTTCTGGTAATTTTGTAATTACCTCAGCTACTTTATCTAAAGACTCTCGAGATACTTTAGTATCGAAAGTTTCCATCATACGAGAACGGTCTGCGATATTATATCCAACCCATTCGTGTTGCATGAAAGGAATTACTGTTGCTTTTTCATTTGCTTTTGCAACAGATAGATTTTCTTCTAAAAGTGCTTTGTATTTTTCTTCTAAACTAACCACATAATCTTGTGTTACCACCTGATCTTCTAATAAACGAGCGTTGTAAATGTTACGTGCGTTTTGGTGTTTAGAAATTAATTTATATAAAAGTGGTTGTGTGAAACGAGGTTCATCACCTTCGTTATGACCATATTTTCTATATCCAACTAAATCAACAAAAACATCTTCGTTGAATTTCATTCGGTATTCTAAAGCGAAGATTAATGCTTTAACAGCAGCTTCTGTATCATCTGCATTTACATGTACCACAGGAGCAGCAACTACTTTAGCGATGTCTGTAGAGTAAACTCCAGAACGTGCATCTTTAAAATTAGTTGTAAAACCAACTTGGTTGTTTAAAACTACGTGAATAGTTCCACCTGTTTGGTAAGCACGTAATTTAGACATTTGCACTATTTCATAAACAATTCCTTGTCCTGCAATTGCAGCATCACCATGTAAACATATTGGTAAAACTTTAGAGAAATCGTTAGCAAAATACTTATCTTGTTTTGAACGAGCAACTCCTTCAATTACAGCACCTACAGTTTCTAAATGCGAAGGGTTTGGTGCTAAGTTTAAATTGATTTTTTTACCGTTTGAATTTGTTTTTTCGTAAGTATAACCTAAGTGGTATTTTACGTCACCGTCAAATGATTCAGAAACATCTTCATAATCTTTACCGTCAAATTCTGTAAAGATATTTTGAGCTGGTTTTTGGAAAATATTAGCTAAAATATTTAATCGCCCGCGGTGTGCCATTCCCATTACAAATTCTTCAACACCCATATCAGCAGCTACATCAATTAATGCATCAATTGCTGGTACAGTTGCTTCTAAACCTTCTAATGAGAAACGTTTTTGACCTACATATTTTGTGTGGAAAAAATTTTCAAAAGCCGCTGCTTGAACTAATTTTTCTAAAATGTGTTTCTTTTTATCGTTAGATAATGCAGAAGATTTAGATTCGAAATAATTAGCAATCCAGTTTACTTTCTCGTCATTTGGAATGTACATAAACTCAACTCCTGTTGTAGTACAATACACATTCTCTAAATGATTTAAGATTTCTTGCAAAGAACTTGCAGGAAGATTTATTGACTTAGCAGCATCAAAACGCGTGCTAAGATCAGCTTGACTTAATCCAAATTTTTCAATTGATAAATCTGGAGTTGTTACTTGTCGTTCACGAAGAGGATTCGTTTTCGTTAGTAAATGTCCATGTGTTCTATAAGCTTCGATTAACTTCAGAACTGCGAACTCTTTTTGAAGACTTTCAACAGCTTGAGTAGATTCTCCTGAACCTACGTAAGCATTTGATAATTGCTCAACTGGGCCACCATTGTATTCGTTTGCAAAATCAAAACCTTGAAAGAAACTTCTCCAACTTGGTTCTACACTATCAGGACTTACTAAGTACTGATCATATAAATCTGCAAAAAATGCTGTATGTGCCGCGTTTAAAAAGGAAAACCTATCCATAATATTGTCTAAAGACCTTTTTGTTTAAAAAATATTTATGCAAAAATACGATACTTTATAATAATAATACAAAAATTTACAGAGTTTTATGATATTATTTTTCTCTATTCTGCTTATTCAAAATAATAAAACTCACGTATTTAACTTAAATAAAAAGAATTTAATTTTTTATCTTCATTTTTTAATGAAATAAATCTCATGTTTTTATTTTTTCTGATTTAAAATACGGATTTATTAAAATTCAATTTTAAAAACAAACCATTCATTTCCAAATGTTTGATTTTTTTTCAATAAAAAACCAAAACTATTTTGCATAATTTCTCATTGGCTAGATAAAATTATTACCTTAGCAAGTTATAAAAGAATAGGTATGAAAAAAAACGTATACACTCTCCTATTTTTAGGAACTTTAACACTAAATAGCATAAACGCTCAAGTTGTTCATCCGCAAAATAACGAACCCAGACATATAAAAAGTGATTTTTTTAGCCGTGTTCAATTCGGAGGAGGTTTAGGCTTATCGTTAGGAAGTGGCTATTCAGATATTGCAATTGCGCCAAGTGCAATTTATCATTTAACCGAGCAAGTTGCTGTTGGAGCTGGATTACAGTTTAATTATGTAAGTTCTAAGGATTATTTCAAGAGCACTTCTTACGGAGTTAATTTAATTGGATTATACTCCCCAATTCCTGAAATTCAATTATCTGCAGAAGTTGAACAACTTCGTGTAAACAACACAATTGAAGCATACTCTCAAGGTTATTACATAGGTAAAATCAAAGACAACTTTTGGAATACTGGTTTGTTTTTAGGCGCTGGATATCGCACAAATAACGTTACAGTAGGTATTAGATATAACGTTCTGTACAAACAAAATAATTATGTTTATTCTCAAGCTTGGATGCCTTTTGTTAGAGTTTATTTCTAAAATAAACCTTTAAACATTCACGTTTTAAAATCAAATAAACTAAAACCTCGATCATTTGGTCGGGGTTTTCTTTTAATGCATTCTGAACTTCATTTTCAGAAACATCTATAATATATAAAAGTGTAGATAACTTTGATGGAAATTGTTCAACTAAAAACTTAATCTGTTTTTCTAAATTCGAAACGATTTCAAAAATAGAAGCATCACTCGAAACAGCTTCTATTTGAGCAGCTCTATAAAAATCTTTATTAAGCTGCAAAATAAGTTGCTCGAGTAATGCCTTATTATTTAACTCTGTATTTAAAAGAGTAACTGAACGTTCCATTTTACACTGTACGATTCATTAAATCTAACGCGAAATTTCTTAATTCTATTTTGTATTTATCCTCAATCACTAAATTTTCAAGAATATCTAAAGCTGCGTTTGTATAACTTGCTATTTGTTGTTGAATCGCTTCTGTTGCTTTACTACGTTCGAAGATAACTTTTACCTCATCAATTTTAACTTGACTATTGTTTGTTGTGGTAGAAAACCAATTACGTAACTTCAACACATCAGCTTCTTCTCCATTTTGTTCAGCCAATAAATACAAATAGGTTTTTTTATTTTCTAAAATATCTCCACCAATTTGCTTACCAAAACTTGCAGAATCACCAAAAGCATCTAAATAATCATCTTGAAGTTGAAAAGCAATTCCTAAGTTTAATCCAAAATCATAAATAGCTTTCTTATTTTCTTCAGAAGTTTCAGCCACGATCGCTCCCATTTGCAGAGCTGCACCTACCAAAACTGCTGTTTTATATTCAATCATCTTGATATATTCATTGACAGCAACATCATTTCGCGTTTCAAAATTGATATCCATTTGCTGCCCTTCACAAACTTCTAAAGCTGTTTTACTAAATAACTTTGCTAATTCTTTAAAGATTTTCGGCTCATAATTTTCGAAATATTGATAAGCCAAAATCAACATAGCATCCCCAGATAATATTCCGGTATTGATATTCCATTTTTCATGAACTGTTTTATGTCCACGTCTAAGCGGAGCTTCATCCATTATATCATCATGAATTAACGAAAAGTTATGAAACAACTCAATTGCAGTAGCTGCAGACATTGCCGCATCTGCTTTCCCACCAAAAATTTCAGCTGAAAACAAAGTTAAAACAGGTCTTAACTGCTTTCCTCCTAACGATAAAATATATCGAATAGGCTCATACAATTCATTGGGACTTTTATCAATTTTTAAAGAACTTATATAGTTAGATGTGATCTCTTTGAAGTTTGAAATCGAATGCATATGTTTTTATTATTGTAGTTTGTTGCACAAATATAAGGTTAATTTAATAAAAAAAATAAATATTAAAAAAACCTAAAAAACTATTTTGGTTTAAAAAGTTTCCATTAACTTTGCCAAGAATTTTTAAATAAGATTTATGAAAGAAGCAATTTTAAATAAATCACTTAGAATGTTTGTAAATCATGGTTTCAAATCTATAACAATGGATGACATTGCCAAAGAGATGGGTATTTCAAAAAAAACTATTTACCAACATTTCGAGTCAAAAAATAAATTAGTTGCAGAAACGGTAGATTATGTTTTTGATTCTGCTACTAAACGAATTAAAGAGATTTCTAAAACTTCTATAACTCCTATTCACGAACATTTTGACATGAAGAATTGTGTTGGTGATTTATTTGGACATAACATTCAACCAAGTTCTATTTATCAGTTTAATAAATATTTTCCTGACTTAGCTAAAAAAGTTGAAAAAAGAAGAAGATTAAATTTTGAATCAACCATCATCAAAAATTTAAAAGATGGAGTTGAACAAGGTTATTATAGAAGCGATATAGATATTGAGTTCATTGGCAGAGTTTTCTTTTTAAGTTCATCTTCATTTTTAAAAGAAGACATTTTTGAAGAATTACTTAAAACCAAAACAATTGATGAATTAAACGTAAACTTCTTAGAATACCATTTAAGAGGAATTGTAACACCAAAAGGACTAACAGTTCTTGAAGAAATTTTAAAAAATCTAAATTAATTATATGAAAAAGCTCACAGTTGCTTTAGTTGCCCTGCTAATCGGAAACATAGTGCAAGCGCAACAAACCCTAACGCTTAAAGATGCGTTAAACTTCGCTTTAGAAAACAAAGCCGAAGCTATTAAAGCTAAATTAGATGTAAAGAATAGCGAATACATGATTGATGAAGTTCGCGCAAGTGCTTTACCTCAAATTAATGCCAACGGAGGTTTAACTTACAACGCAATTTTGCAAGAAACTGCTTTAGATTTCGGAGGCCAAACTCAAATCATAAAAATGGGACGTCCTTGGCAATCAACTGCAACCGTTTCATTGAATCAACAAATTTTCAATCAAGCTGTTTTTACAGGATTAAAGGCTGCAAAATCAACTCGAGAATTTTACCAAATCAATGCAAAATTAACTAACGAGCAGGTAATTGAAAAAGTAGCTTCAACATATTACGAACTATATAAAACAAAGTCTCAAATTGAAACTTTAGATAAAACCATAGAAAACACAACTCGAGTTAGAGATGTAATACAAAGTTTATATCAAACTGGTTTAGCTAAGAAAATTGATTTAGACCGAATGAATGTTTCGTTAAACAACGTAAAAAGTGCAAAACAACAACTTAATAATGTTTTAGAATTACAAGAAAATTCTTTAAAATATTTAATTGGGATGGAAATCGGCACAGAGATAACTCTTCCTGAAAACACTTTTGAAATAACTACTGAAGCATTTGTTGAAAACGCTAACGTTGGATACAACAGAACAGAAATTCAATTACTTGAAAAACAAGGCGAACTACAAGAACTTAATTTAAAAGCAACTATCGCACAGGGTTATCCAACTTTAAGTTTAAATGCAAATTATGGTTATTTAGGAATCGGTGAAAAAATGCCTTGGTTTCAAAGCTATTCAACAGCATATTGGTCAGATTTTTCATCGATTGGATTAAGCTTGAATATTCCAATTTTTAATGGTGGCTCAAACAAAGCAAGAATCAAACAAGCTAAAATAGATTTAGAGAAATTTCACGCAGATGTAAAAGATGCAAAACTTGCTTTAAACTTAGATTTAGAAAATGCAAAAGCACAAATTACAAATTCGTTAATCACTTTAAATACACAAAAAGAAAACGTAAAATTAGCTAAACAAGTTCTAGAAAATGTAGAAAACAACTACCAAAACGGATTAGCTACTTTAACTGATTTATTAGAAGCCGAAACATCTTACTCAGATGCTCAAAACAATCAAACAAATGCTTTATTAGATTATAAATTAGCAGAAATTAAATTAATAAAAGCAAAAGGAGAATTAGAAACTTTAACTAAATAAAATAAGCCCTTACAGATATGAAAAAAGTAATTATTACCGGAGTAGTAATCATAGCAGCTCTTGCCGGAATTATGTACGTACTTAACAAAAACAAAGCAGAAAGCGAAAAACAAACAGAAATTGTTGCAGAAAAAAACGCTTCTGTACTTGTACGTATAGAACCTGTAGAATACAAAGAAGTTAACGGTCAATACATTGCAAACGGAATTTTTATGCCTAAACAAGATGTAAAAATTTCTACAGAAACTCCAGGTGTTGTTTCTAAAGTTAATGTTTCCGAAGGTTCTTTTGTAAATGCTGGGCAAGTTTTAGCAGTTATTAAAAGTGACAAACAAAATGTTGGTGTTGCAAATGCGCAAGCCGTTTACAACAATGCAAAAGCTGAAGTTCAACGCTTTGAAAGTGCTTACGCAACTGGTGGAGTTACAGAACAACAACTTAAGCAAATTAAACTTCAGTTTGAGAATGCTAAAAACAATTTAGAAAGCGCACGTATTTCAGCGTCTGATGTAAATATTACTGCATCGTTCTCTGGAATTGTAAATAAAAAGTCAATTGAACCAGGTTCGTACGTAAATCCGGGACAAGAAGTTTTTGAGATTGTAAACGTTTCAACATTAAAGCTTCGTGTTAATGTTGATGAAAAAAATGTTGGTAGTTTAAAAATCGGACAAGTTGTTAACGTTGAATCTCCAGTTTTACCAGGAAAAACATTCAAAGGAAAAATTACTTTCATCGCCCCTAAAGCAGACGCAAGTTTAAATTTCCCAGTTGATTTAGAAATTGAAAATAACCCGAATAATGAACTTAGAGCAGGAATGTATGGAAATGCTTATTTCGGAGATTCTCAGATCAGCAATGTTTTAGTTGTTTCAAGAAATGCTTTTGTAGGTTCTGTAAGTTCTAATGAAGTTTTTGTGTTCAAAAACGGAAAAGCATATTTAACTAATGTAACTGTTGGAAGAACTTTTGGTGATTTCATTGAAATTACCTCAGGAATAGAAGCAGGAGAACAAGTAATTGTTTCAGGTCAGATTAACCTTGTTAACGAAACAGTTGTTGAAATTATCAAATAAGAAACTAAATGAAAATATCTGAAATATCTATAAAAAGACCCAGCGTAATCATAGTACTTTTCTCGCTATTATTATTAGGTGGTATTGCATCCTATTTTTCTTTAGGATACGAATTGATTCCTAAATTCGATGTAAACGTAATTACAGTTCAAACGGTTTACCCTGGTGCTGCACCTGAAGAGGTAGAAACATCGGTTACCAAAGTAATTGAAGATGCCGTTTCATCTTTAGAAAACGTAAAGAAAATCGAGTCTAAATCGATGGAAAGTGTTTCTGTAGTTATGATTACATTAAACACCGGCGCAGACGTAAATTTTTTACTGACCGATGCACAACGAAAAATCAATGCCGTGGTTAACGATTTACCCGACGATGCCAAAACACCTTCGTTAAATAAATTCTCGTTAGATGATGTGGCAATCATGAATCTTTCGGTAACATCTAAATTAACCGAAAAAGAATTGTATGATTTACTTGATCAGAAAATTCAACCAGTTTTCGCACGTATTAATGGTGTTGCAAAAGTTGACATGGTTGGTGGTGAAGAACGTGAAATTCAAGTAAAAGTTTTCCCAGAAAAATTAGATGGGTACGGATTAACAATTAATCAAGTTCAGCAAATCATAGCTGCTTCTAACCTTGATTTTCCTACCGGAAATATAAAAACAAGAAACAACCAAACAACAATTCGTTTATCTGGTAAGTTTACTTCGTTAGAGCAAATGAGAAACTTACCAATTACAACTCCTTCTGGAGCAAACATTCGTTTAAGTGATATTGCTGAAGTTTCTGACGGAATTAAAGACATTGAAAAGATCGCTCGTATTGATTTAGAAAACACTATTTTATTACAGGTTTTCAAACAATCTGATGCAAACGCGGTTGAAGTTTCTAACTTAGTAAAACAAACTATAGAAACTGTACAAACAGATTATGCAAACCAAGAAGTTAAAATTGCAATTGCATCTGACTCTACAGATTATACAATTACAGCGGCAAACAACGTAGTTTTCGATTTAGGTTTAGCTATTGTTTTAGTAGCTTTTATCATGTTATTCTTCTTACACAGTTTAAGAGATGCTGCCATTGCAACAGTTGCAATTCCGTTATCATTAATTGCTACGTTTGTAGTTCTTAAATTATTTGGATATACCTTAAACTTAATGACCCTTTTAGGATTATCATTAGTTGTAGGTATTGTTGTGGATGATGCCATTGTGGTAATTGAAAATATCCACCGTCACATGGAAATGGGTAAAAACAAGGTTCGTGCATCTTTTGATGGTGCTAAAGAAATTGGTTTCACAGTAACTGCCATCACAATGGTAATTGTGGTTGTATTCTTACCAATTGCATTATCTACCGGATTAGTTTCTGATATTTTACGCCAGTTCTGTGTAACTGTAATGGTTTCAACTTTGTTTTCTTACTTAGTTTCTTTTACAGTTGTTCCATGGTTATATTCTCGTTTCGGAAAATTACAACACATTAGCAAGCATTCATTATTCGGAAAAATTTTAAATGGATTTGAAGCTGGTTTAGGAAAGTTAACCCACGGAATCTCTGGTGTTTTAGTTTGGTCATTAAGAAGTGCTAAAAATAAAATTATAACACTTTTAGTAACTATTGCTTTATTTATTGCGTCTTTAAGTTTAGTAGGTGCCGGATATATTGGAGGAGATTTCTTCCCTGGAAACGATAAAGAGGAATTTTATTTACAATTTGAATTAGAAAAAGACGCATCAATTGAAAGAACCAATCAGTTAATTCAAAAAGCAGAAGCCTATTTAGCTAAAAAACCTGAAATAGTTAAAATGATTACCACAGTTGGTCAATCATCTGACGGAATGCTTTCAACAACAGGAACAAAATATAAAGGAGAAATTCAAATTTTCTTAGAAGATAATCATAAAGTTATTGAGCCAACTAAAGTTTACGCAGCAAAATTAATGCGTGAAATGGAAAAAGTTGCTGTTGGTGCAAAAGTGAGAACTGTAAATATTGGAATTATGGGTGCAGAACAAGCTCCATTAAACTTAACAGTAATTGCTTCAACTCAAGAAGACGCATTAGAATATGCTGAAAAAGCAGCTGCATTGTTAGCTGAAATACCAGGTTCATCACAAATTAAATTAACTTCAGAAGATGGTTCTCCAGAAGTTGTAGTGAAATTAGATCGTGATAAAATGAACTCATTAGGATTAAACGTTGCAACTGTTGGTGGAGCAATGCAAACAGCTTTCTCTGGAAACACAGACACCAAATATAGAGCTGGAGATACAGAATATGACATCAATATTCGTTATGATGATTTAGGAAGAGGAACTATTGATGACGTAAAATCTACCAAGTTCATTAATAATAAAGGACAAACTATCACATTAGATCAATTTGCTGATGTTGGATACGGATCTGGTCCATCATTATTAGAACGTCGTGATAAATCTCCTTCTGTTTCAATTCAATCGCAAGTGGTAGGAAAAGCAGCCGGAACTATTGCAGATGAATGGGAAGCTAAATTTAGTAAATTAGAGTTAAAACCAGGAGTTACCTTTAAATGGGGAGGAAACAAAGAAAACCAAGATGAAGGTTTTGGTACTTTAGGAATCGCCTTATTAGCAGCTATATTATTAGTTTATTCTGTAATGGTAATCTTATACGATAGTTTCTCAAAACCGTTCATTATCTTATTCTCAATTCCATTATCGTTCATCGGAGCTTTGTTGTTCTTAGCTCTTGCAAACGAAACCTTAAATATCTTTACAATTTTAGGTATCATTATGTTAATTGGTTTGGTTGCCAAAAACGCCATTATGTTGGTTGACTTTGCCAATCATAAAATTGAATTAGGTGCAAGTGTTTACGACGCGTTAATTGCAGCAAACCACGCTCGTTTCCGTCCAATTTTAATGACAACAATTGCAATGGTTATCGGGATGGTGCCAATTGCATTTGCAACAGGAGATGGTGCAGATACAAACCGAGGTTTAGCACTTGTAATTATGGGTGGTTTATTATCATCGTTATTCTTAACCTTAATTATTGTGCCAGTAGTATATTCAATTTTTGATAGTATTGGAAGAAGATTTGGAAAGAAAGAAAAAGATGATTACGCAGAGTTAATGACCGCAGATTATTACGTTCAAAACGAAAACTATGTAGATGAATTCGATGATATGAAATAATCTAAAATAGCTTAAATAAAAAACCTTTCAGTATTACTGAAAGGTTTTTTATTATAGTAGAACAATCAATTATAAAACTAATAAAATAAAATTAGCTTCATACAACATTCATTGTATAAGTATATATCAAATAACAAAACTTAAGAACTTACATATATCAATCATCAAAATATTAAACAAAAAAGCAATTAGAAATAATCTAATTGCTTTTTTGTTTAATATTAATTTGCTACAATTTTATTTTGCTGATAAAACTTTATAGCCATTTGACTTTTTCGTATTTGAATCAACTTTCATTTTAATTAATCGTTGCGAAGCAACAGCGGTAGGTCTTTCATTTTGAGAGTTATCTTCAAACACAAAAGCACCATTGAAATTTACTTGTAATGAATTGTCTTCAAAAACTATATTACTTGTAAAGATATTTGATGTTGAAGTTAAACTAAATCCTTCTGGATACGAAACTTGTCCACTACCTTCAACATTTTCCAAATATAACTCCCCTACAAGCAACTGAGATATTCCATAATACACTTCATTATTTCCACTTGGTAAAATTACATTTCCGTTATTAGTCTCTGGATCAGTAATCTCAAAAGGAGTTGTAAATTCTATAAATGCACCTAAAGAAGCTTGCTCTATATCTGCATTATTAACTAAAATTGAGGTCCAATAACTTCTAGCTACAGTAGTAGAGCCTTCTACAAAACTAGCTCCATTTAAAACTAAAATATTATTTGTAACAGTATAACCTTGTCCATTAAAAATAAAATTATTTGTTGGGTTTGGATCAGGATTTGGGCCCGGATTTACGCCACCTCCATACACTACAGTTACAATTGGGCTATCGATATAACCTTCCATTTTTGCTTGAACTCGAAAAGTTCCAGGAAAATTTGAAGCTATATAATACCCGCCGATTTCAATATTGTTAATAAAATATGAGGCCTGGTTTGTAACATCTACACCATTTAACATTGTGGTAAACGCTACCATTTCTCCAGTTTGAGCAGAACTTTTACTCACATACAACGCTAATTGATTATGTTGAATGTTAGAAGTATCTTCGTCATTAGGAATTTCTAAAGACCCTCGATCTGTTTCCGCTTGTTTTGCTGAAACATCATCTGAACTACATGAAACTATCGGTAGTACTAATACTAATAAAATAGCAAATAGTGTAAATATTTTTTTCATAAAAAGTTATTAATTAATAAAAACGAATTTATTAAATAAATCTTAATATCAAAAAAAAAATCATTGTTAAAACCTAAAAAAGTATAATTAATGTGAAAGATATTTTTTAGAAATACGAGTAGATGCCAAAAGTGATGCTAAAAACGAAAGTACAAGTATAGTTGCAAAAACTAAAATAACATTTGAAAAGGTTATTTCTACAGGATAAGGAAATTGATCTGAAATTTTAATGATCTCAAAAGTGTACTGAAGATAAACGATAGCAAATCCGAAAATCAATCCGACAATAGCACCGAAAGTAGAAAGTATCATCCCTTGAAATAAAAAAATGCGTTTTAAATTAACAATACTTACACCTATATCATTTAGGGTTTTTAAATGTTCTTTTTTCTCAAGAATCATCATAATTAATGCACCTGCCAACGAAAAAAGGGTAACTATAATAACCATTGTAAAAATTAAATAAATAGCAATACTTTCTGTTTGAAGCATTTTATGTAAGCTATCATTTAATTGTGAACGATTTTTAAACTGTACATTTTCAGGAAAAATATTTTGAAGTGAATTTTTGACCTGATTTTCAGAAAAACCTTGAGCAATTTTAAATTCAACTTTTGAAAACTGATTTGACTTCCAATCTAATAAATCCTGAACCAAATGATAATCGGCATAAATGTATTTACCATCAACATCTGTGTTATTGAAGGCGTAAATACCGTAAGGTACAAGTGGAATTTTGTTATAAGCATCCTCTGGAGAATCAAAAGCTCCTTCTCCAGGTCTCATAGCCAAAACTTCTAAATTTTTATCTTCTGAATATGCACTTACAGACAAATTCATTGCAATAATTTGCCCAAGAACAACCTGATTGGTATTAGGTAATATCCAATCTCCAAAAATAAGATTTTGATCAATATTGGTTACTTTATGATATAAAGAATCAACCCCTTTAATATTAGCAACCAGTTGTTTTTCTCCAAAATTAA
The DNA here is from genome assembly GCF_947632075.1 of uncultured Flavobacterium sp. Classification (GTDB taxonomy): domain Bacteria; phylum Bacteroidota; class Bacteroidia; order Flavobacteriales; family Flavobacteriaceae; genus Flavobacterium. The sequence goes on along the minus strand of NZ_CANRNX010000013.1, from coordinate 1,305 downwards.
ATACAACACGTTCTTCTACAACTAAAGAATATGCATCAATTTCTTTTAGTTTAGAAAGTTCTGCAAATTGATCTGAATTTAATAAAATCGACTTTCCTTCAATAGGTTCAATAACTAAATCCGGATCAATTTCATTTGTATATGAAAGATTAAGTGTTTTAAGTCCACTAAAAACCGAAAGCACCACAAACAAAGCCATTGAGCTTACTAAAATTCCAATAGTAGAAATTTTAGTAATAGTATTAATTGCCTTAGTTTTACTTTTACTAAAGGCATAACGTTTGGCTATGTAAAAAGGTACATTCAAAATTATTTTTTCTTTCTACGAGCTAATAAATCTCTATCAATAATCGGATTTTCTTCAGCTTTCAACGCATTGTCAATTTGCTCAATATAATCTAAGCTATCATCGATGTAAAACATTAAGTTTGGAACTTTTCTTAATTGATTTTTTACACGCTGAGCCAAATCATGCTTAATTAATGGTGCATTAGATTTTATAGCCTCAAGTAAAGCTGCGCCTTTATCTGCTGGAAAAATACTTAAATACACTTTTGCAATAGATAAATCGGTTGTAACACTAACTTTAGAAACCGATATAATTAAATTAGATATTCCATTTTTACGAACTTCACCTTGCAAGATATCTACTAAATCTTCTTGCAATAAAGCACCCATTTTTTTCTGTCTGTTTGTTTCCATGTGGCAAAAGTACGAATTTCAGAAGATATATTTATATTTGCTTCTATAATAGATTAAAAAATCATGAGAAAAATTGAACATATAGGAATTGCTGTAAAAGATTTACAAGCTTCAAACTTAATTTTTGAAAAATTATTTGGAGCACCAGCTTACAAAGAAGAAGAAGTAGCATCAGAAGGTGTAAAAACTTCTTTCTTTATGAATGGACCAAACAAAATTGAATTGTTAGAAGCTACCAATCCAGATTCTCCAATTGCAAAATTTTTAGAAAAAAAAGGAGAAGGTATCCATCATATTGCATTTGATGTTGAAGATATCGTTTCTGAAATAGAAAGATTAAAAAATGAAGGTTTTACTGTTTTAAACGAAATTCCTAAAAAAGGTGCTGATAATAAATTAGTTGCGTTTTTACACCCAAAAACAACTAATGGAGTTCTGATTGAGCTTTGTCAAGAAATTAAATAATTTTTTTTATAAAACTTGTGAGAATGCAGAAATTGCATTAATATTGCACTCGTTAATAACCATTAGCTTGGTCTAATAGCTCAGTTGGTTAGAGCAACTGACTCATAATCAGTAGGTCCCTGGTTCGAGCCCAGGTTA
>NZ_CANRNX010000012.1 GCF_947632075.1 uncultured Flavobacterium sp. | reverse complement strand
TTTTTTATAAATCATATCAATCAATCATTTCTACCATTTTAATTTTTTTGATTTCAACTTCGCTTTCAAAATCTTTATTTTGTAATGTTTTTAATCTATTAGATACTTCAAATATGCTTTTTTCAATATTTTTATAGTATTGATTACGTTCTACACGATTGGTATTTTTAATTTGTTCGAAGTCATAGTTAAAATTATAATTGTCTATATATTCAATTTTATCTAAAAATGCCACTACTTCGTTAGTGGTATCTTCTAATTTTATGATAGCACCAGGTAGATTGTGTAATCTAAAAATACCAAATGAAATTGGAATTTCAGTAGTAAACCAAACTTTATATTTTCTTCCAGCAAATTCTGCAGTAGCTTCTAAGCATTCCATATTATTAACGATGGAAGAATTAGTATTTATATTCCATTCAATAAACGGTGAATTTTCTTCTATTATAAATTTTTCGTTTTTAAAGTCGTAAACTAATTCAAAAGTTTTTTTTTCATTTGAAAAAATCAAACTAGTGGTATCGTTTGCTTCTTTACGATATAATTTAAATATTGCAGATTTACCATCACTTATGAGCTCACCTTTGTAAATCATATCTTGAGTAAACATTAGATTAATATCATAAGTTAGCTTTAATGATTTTGTTTGCGAAAACATAATTGTGTTTATGCTTATAAAAATAAATAATAGAATGTTTTTCATTTAATTTATTTTAAACACCTATAGCTTAACTATAGGTGTTTTTGATTTAATTAATTATTTATTTAATTCTTTTTTAATTTCGTTAAGTACTTGAGTTGCAATTTCGTTACCACTTTTCTTTATTTCAGCACAAGGCCCAGATACTGAAACAGAAATTTCAACTGTTGCAACACCAATGTTTACGCTTCCAGTTACAGTTACTGTACATGTTAATTCTTCGTCTGCGATAGAAACTAATGCTTTTTCAATAATTTCAGTAATTTCTTTATCAGTGTATTGATCAAGATCTCCTAAATTTAGAACAATATCAATGCTGTTATCATTGATAGATTTAGAAAGTTCATAATCAAAATTCACTACTTCATTCGAAGCAAATCCGCTAAAAGCAAAAGCTACGCAAGCTAATGCACTAAACATAATCTTTCTCATATTATATATGTTAATTGTTAATAAATGTTTTAGAACTTTTCTAAAACTTCTATCACAATAATAATAATAATCTGCAAGTCAAGTAGTTAATAAGAAAAAGAAAATATTTTTTGTTTATTTTGTGGTTTTTTGTTTGGTTAATTATCTGTTTTAAATTATGTTTTGTTCTAATTTTTAGTGTTTTATTAGAATACTACTTTATTTTAAATTTCTTAAAATTAAAATGAAAGTGTATTTTTTTAACTTATAAATGTATCATGAAGATATTTTATTCTTCCCATTCGTATTTTTTTTCTTTTTGCCTGATTCGGTAATTTATTTTATGGTGTGTTACTCCTAGTACTTCAACATCAAGAGTTTCTAAAAGTCGAGTAGAAGCTATATCTTCATTTGTTTTATAAAAGTAGTCTAGTGTTTTAATAAAGTCTTGTTGGGTTATAAACTTTTCTTTGCTAAAATCGTAGGAAGAAAAATCATATTCTTTGGGTTCTGAAATTTTAATTAGCTGCCATTCAAAATGGTAGTCTAAAGCATCGTCAAAAATTTCATAAGCCAAACCAGGTAAGTTGTTAAATTTCCAAGGACCTTGTGAAATTGGAGTATTTAAATCACACCAAGCGATGTAGTTTCTACCTCTAAAAGTAGTTGTAGCTTTTTGTAGTTTTACATCATTTAATGTTTTAAATTCATCTAATAACTCCCATTTCTGTATAGTAATAGGTTCTTTAATATAAAAAAATTCATCAATGGTATTTTCTTTTGAAATTAATTTATTGTTTCTCAAATCTGTAATATAAATAAAATTTGCGTCTTTTGATTTAGGTAATGTATAAATAGCATCATCAAGAGTATGTTTTGATTTCTTATAGGTATATTTACTTAATACATTGATGCTTTTTTTTTCTTCATTTAAAATGTATACCTCACTTGTTCCAGTTGCTATTAAATCTAGATAATTTGTAATTCGATATGTTAATTTGATAGCTTCGTTTGTTTGGCAAATACTAGATAATGAATAAATTAAGAAAAAAAATAAATATATATATATATATATCATTTTAGTATTTTTTAGATTCAGGAGTTGTATATAATACAACTCCTGACTTTTAAATTAAAATTCAATATAAAGTAAAGGCTTACTATTGTCTAAGGCATAAGGTTCTTGTTTATCAAGAAGTTTTTTAGCGATTTCTGTACAAGTATTATTGCATACTCTTACTTTTTGAGACGATCTATTTCTTTCACTTCCATCTGTATTATACTTAACAGTAACAAGAGTACAAATAGTACAACCATCTTCTTCAGAAAATACATATTTCTCTATTGTAGTTGTACTTTCTTCAATTTTAATTTCTTGGTTTTCAGTTATCACTTCATTCGAAGCAAAACCACTAAAAGCAAAAGCTACGCAAGCTAATGCACTAAACATAATCTTTTTCATATTATATATGTTAATTGTTAATAAATGTTTTAGAACTTTTCTAAAACTTCTATCACAATAATAATAATAATAATAATCTGCAAGTCAAGTAGTTAATAAGAAAAAGAAAATATTTTTTGTTTATTTTTTGTTTATTTTGTGGTTTTTTGTTTGGTTAATTATCTGTTTTAAATTATGTTTTGTTCTAATTTTTAGTATTTTATTAGAATACTACTTTATTTTAAATTTCTTAAAATGACAATGAAAGTGTATTTTTTAAACTTTTTAATAAGTTTGGGTTAGGTTTAGAGTTCCCATTCGTATTTTTTAAAAGATTTCTATGAATTCTCTTTTAGTTTGATTTTCTAATGAAAATTTGATACCATTTTCACCTTGCTTAGAATTTAAATAATTTAATGCATCAAGTTGTTCGGTGCTTTTTTTCTTCGCGTATTGGTTTATATCGAGGCGTTTATTTATAAAAAATAAACTTGAAATTTTTTTCTCTAAATTGGCTTTTTCTCCTAAATTTATTTTTATTGCTTTCGCTTTGTAAACACCTTTATCATCATTAATCTCTAAAATTAGTCCACTCAAACCTCTAAATTTTCTAGGACCAATATTAATAGGTATTTCTTCAGTATACCAAGCAGTATAAATTCTACCTCTAAACTTACCAATTGCTTTTTTACATTGAAATTTACCTATAGTTTTTGTTTCATCTATTTGGTTCCATCTAATTTGTGGTACATTTTCTTCAAAATTATAGTAATTGAAAGCTATTTCTTCACCAAATAGTATTCTATTTGAATTTAAAAAAGTTAAATAGTACCCTGCATTATTTTCGTTCGCAAATAAAGTTGTTATTGTTGATCCGTCACTTTCATGCTTAATTTCTTGATCTTTTGTGCTATATTGTTGTTGATAAAATGCAATATCGTTATTAAAGTATAAATCATAATTATCTTCAAAATTACCATCACCTAAATTTGTAGATTCTAAGTATGTAATTTTTTTCGTAAACATCATATTTTGTGAAATACAAGAGAAGTTAAAAAAAATAGTAAAACTTAGAATTTGTAAAGCTGTTTTCATGTTTTAAAAAGTATATATAGAGTTTTAAATTAAGTAAAATTAATTTGGACTTAGATATACTCCTGATTTTATTGGTACATAAGTTTTTGTACCATCTGCATGTTCAATTGTATTACAATTTCCCCTTACCCAGTCACCGTAATATTTTTTACCGTTTATAGTAATTACTTCTCTCCATTTACATGGTACAGCTTGTTCTGGCTTCTCTTCTTTTGTTAATTGTATTTCTACTAGATTCGAAGCGAACCCACTAAAAGCAAAAGCTACGCAAGCTAATGCACTAAACATTAATTTTTTCATAATATAAATGATTAATTGTTAATAAATGTTTTAGAACTTTTTCTAAAACTTCTATCACAATAATAATAATAATAACCTGCAAATCAAATAGTTAATAAGAAAAAGAAAATGTTTTTTGTTTGTTTTGTGGTTTTTTGTGTGGTGATTTATGTGTTTTAAATTATGTTTTATTGGTTAAAAACTAGTTTTGGTAATTATTTAACTTTTTGTTTTTGTGTATTTTGTTAAATTGTCTGTGTAAATGTGGTTAGTTTAACTTGAAAAGTTTTTTTTATTATGATTTATTCTTCCCACTCTTCATAAATTTCTATGCTTTGACAATCTTCACACTCTTCATCAATGACTAATGGAGGAAAGCCTGCGGGCATTTTAGCACTCATTTGATTAAATAATTCTTGGGTATGTTCTTTATAGAGTTTTTTATACTCTTTTATAGAAATTTTTTTACCTTTCTCAATTCTCTCAATTATATTTTGTTTATTAACATGAACTTCTTCTTTATTGATTTTTGTAGCTCGTATTATTATTAAACGATCTTTATCATACAATTCTAAAATTAGCCCAGGTAGGCCGTTCATTTTCCAAGGGCCTAATTGTGTAGGAATTTCTTCTGTAAACCAAATTTCATATTGTCTTCCTCTGAATTTAGTTTTTGCTTTGATACAATTATAATTCGATATTTTTTTTGTTTCTGAGGTAATTTCCCAAGTGAATGGATATAAATTTTCTTCAATAATATAATTTTTTTCTCCAATATAATCGTTAATTAATATTTTCTTTGAATCCAAATTCGTATATATATCATAAGATACACTTTCTATAAAATAATTCATAGTAGTTCCTTTTTCTGATGAAATTTCATTTACGTTTTCTTTATTATTATTTGGAACTTCTTGATATAATGATTTTTTTTTATCTATTATAGTAAGAATGAAATCAGTTTTGACAGTTTCATTAATGTTCAACGATTGAGTATAGCTAACAGTAAAACTTTGGCTGAATCCAATTAAATTTATTAAAGAGGTAATAATTAAAATGATGTAATTTTTCATAATGTTTGAATTATTTTAAACCCAAGTATAAATTTTTATACTTGGGTTATATTTTTAAAGAACTCCCGTGCTTCCTTTATCAGATGGTTCAATTTTTTTCTTCTGTTCAAATTCAAAATCATATTTTTTCGCTGAACATTCTATTTCTGTCCAAGGTGTACACGTTTTTGTTCCTTTTGAATCTGTGATGCAAACTCTAAAATAACATTTTGTTCCTTCAACGTTAAATTCTTTTTCAAATTTAACATCTACATTGTTTTTAGAGTGTGATGTTTCATTCGATGCAAATCCACTAAAAGCAAAAGCTACGCAAGCTAATGCACTAAACATAATCTTTTTCATATTATATATATTAATTGTTAATAAATGTTTTAGAACTTTTCTAAAACTTCTATTACAATAATAATAATAATAATAATCTGCAAATCAATTAGTTAATTAGAAAAAGAAAATGTTTTTTGTTTATTTTGTGGTTTTTTGTTTGGTGATTTCGTGTTTTAAATTATATTTTCTTTAAACAAAGAAGTTTTTTGTTATTATTTAACATATTGCTTTTGTTTAATTTATTAAATTATCTGTATTAATGTAAATAATTTAACTTAAACGTATTTATTGTTTTTGTTTAGTTTTGCTTATATGATAAATATTAGATGTTCTATTTTATATATAAAAAAACATCTGTTTTGTTAAAAACAGATGTTTGAAATATTTTGTACTTAAAAAAATTACTTAAGTTGGATAGAAACCTCTTCGTTTTTATCTTTAAACTGATCAAAAGTATATTTTACGTAGTTTAAGCTGTCGTATAAACGAACGTATAATTCACCTCTTGAAAGGTCCGTTAATACAATCCATAATGTAAATTCTGTCATGTATTTAGCAGGTGTGCCATCTGGTTTTGCAGCGGCAGCTAATTCTTTAGTGATATTTTTCGGACGGTCAAAGTTATTCATGATATGCCCTAATTCTGCAATTTGCAAGTCTGGATTATCTACTCTATTTGCAAACGCTGAATAATAAACAGCTTTAACAAAACGACCTACAGATGTTGCAGAAGACGGAAGAACGCTTGTTGCGATTCCGCTATCTGGTTGTCTTAGTTTTATCTCACCAACTTGCCCTGTAACAGTTTCTACATTGGTCATGTGTGCATAGTTGTTTAAATTTTCAATATGCCAAGGAAATTCTGGGCCATTAGTCATAACTCCAGTTGGATTGTCGTATATTACAAGAGCACCATCTTTTACTTCAACAATAATGCTTCCTCCTGTTTTGTCATAAACAGCAAAATGGAACGGAGTTTTTAAGCCTCCTAACATTTGTAAAGCTTCAGACCAAAAAGAAACTCCATTTGTAATTCCAGATTTTAATTCTTCTACAGTAGCAAAATTAGCCAAAGCCCATTCACCGAATGAAGCAAACGGCACGGAATTAGGATATTGCTCAGAAGTTAAATCTTTTAAAGGAGGAGCTGGCATCATGTTTAAACTGAAAGATAAACCACTGTCATTGATTCCTTCCATCGCACATTTTGGATCGTACATGCTTACAGGAGTTGTTACTGCCATAATAGCATATTTAGCTGTATATGCTAAACCTTTAGAATTATCTGGTGCAGGATGTTGGAATGTAGTTCCTTTTGGGTAAAAAGTAAGACTCGATAAACCTTCTCCGAAAGTTAACTCCATGCCTCTTCCGTGATAAACATTGTTATTTGTGTCTTTAACTGTTAAAGAAGTACAAGCAAACGGTGCAATTTGGTTATCTCCTTTATTTTGAAGTTCTTCTATGCTTTTAAATGTTATCATATTTTTTTTTTTAAATGATGGAAATCTTAAAATAAAGATACTAAAAAATATATATATAAAACTTAAGATATAAGTTTCTTTTGTAATATAAAAAATAATTAATTTTATAAATTACATAGGTTTAGTAATCAAATAATTTACGGTTTATTTATTTTAAAGAAAAATTATAAATTTTTTTAAATATTAAATAGATATTTTTGTTAGTTAAAAAAAACAGTAACTTATGAATAATAAAAGTATTAACTACATTACTTTTCTTATTGAAAGTAAAAATGATGAAAAACAAATCACAAAATTAAAACTTAACGTAATTGTTTATATTACAGTTTTTGCTTTATTAGTTTTTTTATCTCGTTTTTTTCGTATTGGTCTAATTCTTTAAATTTAATGGAAGTTAAAAAGGAAGGAGATCAATTTTTATCTGAGATGATGCGTGCCAATATGGGTGAAGTTCCTAAGCGTCCAAGTGAAGTTCGAGAAGATATGGCTAAAAAAATTGATTCTGTTTTAAGTAATGGAAGCGGAGATTTAAAAAACGAAGTTTCTAAATATATTGAACCACTTTTAGAAGTAAAAAAGAATCAATAAATGAAATTTTTAAAAAACTTCTTGATAATCCAAATTTAGATTTTAAAGATTTTTTTGAAAAAGAAAAAGGTAAATTAAATATTGAAATTCAAAAAATAAATGATTCTATTATTAAAGTTGAAACAGTTAAAGAAAAATTAAAAAAAGAAATCGAGAAACTAGATTATTATAATCTTTCTTTTAAGTTTGATGAAACTTTTAAAAGAAATGGGATTAAAAGAAAAAACGACTCTCTTGTATTAACTTTTAATAGTAATAAATATAAATTTAACGACGAGGAAATTACTAAAAATGAATTAGAAAAATATATAAAAGATCCTAAACTTGTTTACAATCCAAAAGATTCGAATCCTAAAAATTTTTTATTTAAATATCTAATAGAAGAAAAAGATATTTATGACAAAGAGATAGTTACATTGGCTACGCTTGAAAAGAATATTCTGGATCTAAAAAGTTTAAAAGAAACGAAATATAAAAACGAAGTAAGTTTAGAAACATATCGTAAAAACAAAGCTTATATTATTCAAAATCAATATAATATAACTAATCAGAGTTTGGAGTATTGTTTAGAAAAAGGAATTAAGTATTTTGCTTTTTATCAAAGTTTAATAATTGTAATTTTGGTTTTTACAGCTTTAATGGCTTTGTGCGTTTTTGTTATTAGTTCTAAAGGTTGGACGGGATCAGATTCTATAGTTAAAATAATTTCAATTACTGTTGTTGTAATTTTAGGGATGGCCAATTTAATTAATGTTGTAATGAATCCAAAAGGTAACTATATTTCTTACATCAAAAAAGCAGAAAGAAATGAAGCTGTTCAAGCAGATATTATTCAATTTTTTAATAAGTATGATAAATTAGAAGAAAGGGATATTGATACGTTAATAAATAGAAATTTTAGAAATATAACTAAATTCTCTGAAATCTTACCTGAAACAAACGAAGCAGGTTTGGAAGAAGGCTTTAAAGGCTTTAGTGAACTAAAAGTAAACTAGTAAAAAACTCCAAAACAAATTATGTTTTGGAGTTTTTTTATGGATTATTGTTAATTAGAATATAAACGAAGTGTATCTTTGCTTTTTTATATTTTTTTATGAATTTACCTAAAAAATCGAATCTAAAAATTTTTAAAGTAGTTAAAATATCAGGAATTGTACTTGGAAGTACAGCTGCCTTATTGTATGTTTTACCTTTTTTGTTTAAAGATGTTGTATCTGAAGCTGTTAGCAAAATAACCAAAGAATATGTAAAATCTGAAGTTGATTTTAAAGAACTTAATATATCTTTCTTTACTCATTTTCCGAACTTAACAGTTGGGTTAGAAGATTCTAAAATTGCAGCTTCGTCAGTTTTTCCAAATCAAAATATAATTAAAGCAAATGAAATTGCTTTAGGAATTGATTTGTTTAGTTTATTAGGTGAAAAAATTTCATTTAATCGATTGTATCTTTCCGATGCGGTAGTAAACATAAAATCTGATTCTTTAGGAAATTCTAATTATGATATTTTAATTTCTAACGATGAAACTCCGAAAGATGATTCATCTGTCAATTTAGAATTTGAAAAAATTATAATAAAAAACACAAATATTGTTTTTGAAGATCAAAAGAATAAAATTGCATTTAAAGCAAATAATTTAAACTACAACGGATCGATTTCTTTCATTGAAAATATATTAGCTTTAGAAGCGAATACAAAAATTCAAGAAGTTTTTTTTACGTTTGACAATAACGTTTATATAGATAAAAAGGAGTTGTCAGGTAATTTAAATACCGAAATTAATCTTGACAAATTAAGTTTGAATTTTAAAAAGAATGCGTTAACCTTAGCAAAATTCCCTTTTGAAATTGTAGGTGGAATTAATTTACCAGAAAATGATATTGACTTTAACTTAACGATTTTATCAAGACAAAATCAACTATCAGATTTATTTTCAATCGTTCCGCCTGCATATCAAGAATGGTATCGAGATACTAAAATTGAAGGAACTTCTTCTTTCGAATTTTCTTTAAAAGGAAAAATGAATACAGATTTGAATTTGAATCCAACCATGCAATTGAAGTTATCGGTTTCAGAAGGTTTGGTTAATTATCAAAATTCTGCTCACCCTATTAAAAACTTAAATATCAAATCAAATATTATTCTTCCTGACTTAAATCCTGAAAAAATAGATGTTCAAATATCTGATTTCAATTTTAATTTAGCAGATGGTTTTGCTAAAGGGAATTTAAATTTTGTTTCACCTTTAACGGTTCAGGCGCAATTACAAACGAAATTAAATCTTGCATATCTAAAAGAAGCTGCTGGTTTATCTGCTTTTGATATGAAAGGATTCTTAGATATTCAGGCAACTGTTGATGGAAGTTATCAAACTGATGTTAAAAAAGTTGGTATTCGCGGAAAAGAACAATCTTATATTGCTTCAATTCCTAAAATTAATCTAAAATCTAAATTAACTGATGGATATTTCAAAATGAAAGATTTACCATTGGCAGTTGAACAAATTTTTGCAGATTTAGAAATTTTAAATACAGATGAAATTCTTGAAAATACTTCAATAAACTTTAGTCAAATTAAAGCTAAAGCAGGTGATAATTTTATTAATGGTTTTGTTCAAATTGAAAATCTTTATAATTATAAGTTAAATACAAATTTAAAGGCCGATTTAAATTTAGCCGACTTAACTTCTATTTATCCAGTAGAATCTTTTAACGTAAAAGGCGATTTGTTTATTGACTTTAAAGCAAACGGAACTTACGAACCTAACAAAAATATTTTCCCTGTTAGTGATTCGTATGTGAAATTAGATAATGGATTTTTGCAATATACAGACATTCCTGAACTTCCGATTGAAGAAATCGATGTAGAATTGAAAGTATCTTCTTCTAAAGGTTCAATTAATGATTTACGAGTAGAAGTACTTCCTATTTCATTTAAATTGGCAGGTGAAGAATTTAAGATTGATGCCGATTTGTATAATTTTAATAACTTAACTTATAAAATTAATTCAAAAGGAACTTTAGATTTAAATAAAATTTATCAAGTTTTTGCAATCAAAGGTTATAATGTAAACGGTTTGATAAAAGCAGATATGAATGTGTTCGGAAGAGGAAACTCATCGGATCCTGCAACCGTTAGAAATCGTGGTTTTATAGACCTTCATAACATTTATTTAGATGCAGAATTGTTTCCTAATAGTTTTATTATTCAAGATGGAAAATTAAAGTTTCAACGTGAAAAAATCATATTAGATAATATCAATGTAAAATATGCATCAAACAATTTTAAAGTAACCGGAAGTCTATCTAATTACGTGAATTTTGCATTGAAGGAAAATGCGCTTTTAAGCGGAAATGTTAACATTGAAACAACTAAAATCAATATAGATGATTTTATGGCATTTAATTCAAACCCAGCAACGGTTTCTAATGCCTCAAAAAAAAGTTCTTCGTCAGGTGTTATTTTAATTCCCGAAAATTTTAATATTGGATTAAATGCTGTTGCAAAACAAGTTTATTTCGAAGGTATTAAATTAACCGATTTTAAAGGAAATCTTTCTTTAGATAAAGGAAAGGTTCTTTTAAATGATACCAAGTTTAATTTGATAGGAAGTAGTTTTGGAATGAATGGTTCTTATCAACCAATTTCACCAAGAATGGCAAAATTTAGTTATACAATTCAGGCTAAAGATTTCGATATTCAAAAAGCTTATAACGAAATAACTATTTTTAGAGAATTGGCATCAGCTGCTAAAAACGTGTTTGGAACAGTTTCGTTAGATTATTCACTTTCTGGTGTTTTAAATGACGATATGAAACCTAAAATGAAATCTATTGAAGGTGGTGGTGTTTTAACTCTTGAAGACATTCAATTTAAAGGATTTAAATTGTTTAATGCTGTTTCTGAAGAAACTTCTTTCGAAGCACTTCATGATGCCAAAACAAGTAAAATTGATATTAAAACAACAATTAAAAATAATGTTATTACAATTGAGCCAACCAAGTTTAAAATTGGTTGGTTTAGACCAAAAATTCAAGGTCAAGTTACTTTAGACGGTCGAATGAATTTGGGTTTTAGATTGGGTTTACCGCCGTTTGGAATTATTGGAATACCTATTGCTATAACAGGAACTTCTGATGATATGAAACTTAAATTAGGCCAGCAAAGTGAAGAGCCTTTGGAAGAATCTGACGCAGATTATGAAAATTATAAAAAATCGTTAGAAGAAGTGCAAGCTACCGATGAGTCAGAATAGTAAAACGAGCATATTTCAATTTGAAATATGCTTGTTTTAATTTTATAAAAAAAAAATATTGTTGCTAACAGTTTGGTAGAAATAATTGTAATATTATTTCCACTGAATTGATTCCATAATTCTTCTAATATCTTCCTTAACATAATTTGCAGCTGGATATATTGAGTCGTAATTTGGTTTTGTATAAAAGTATAAAGAACCTACCATGAAATTTTTTACGCTATCAGTCGCGTAAAATTGAACGTTAGTTGCTGCATTTCCTTCAACTTCATAAAGCATTCCGTAAACTTTATTTTCAGGATTTACAAAAACCTGTTCAGAAATAGCATCAGCTTTTATAGTGTGGTCGTAAGTAAGTTTTTGCGCATCTTTTAAAAGCTTATTCAAATTATTTTCTACAGGTTTGTAGTTAATGTAAATGGTTGCTTTTAAATCAGGATATTGAATTTTAAATGCGTTTTTATTTTCATACTCAATAAAACTAATTTCGTTTTTATCAAATGAAAACGCATCAGCCTCTTGATTAATTTTATATTCAGGTTTTGGATATTCTAAACTTAAAAATCCGTCTGGTTTTGGTGTTACTTCTTTATTACAGCTTACTAAGAATAGGGAAGTAAAGCTCAATATTAAAACCGATTTATTTATTTTTTTCATGATGATGATCAATAGTAACTCTAATTTGTTGCAATCTACGTTTATTCACTTGAATAATGGTAAATTTACAGTTTGCGAATGAAATTACATCGTTTACTTTAGGGAAATTTTCAGATTGTTCTAAGATAAAACCGGCTAACGATTCGGCTTCTTTTCTAAAGGATTCAAATTCATCTTCATTTACGGGAACAATTCTGTAGAAGTCTTTCATTGAAATTTTACCGTCGAACAGATAATTATTCTCATTCAACTTAACAAACATGTTTTCATCTTCGTCAAATTCATCTGTGATTTCACCAACAATTTCTTCTAAAATATCTTCTAAAGTAATAATTCCAGCAGTTTCTCCAAATTCATCAACAACAATTGCTAAATGATTTTTTTGAGTCTGAAAATCTTTAAGTAAGTCGTCTAATTTTTTGGTTTCTGGAATAAAATAAGCTTCGCGAAGAAGTGTTTTCCAATTAAAGAATTTTTTATTTAAATGTGGAATCAAATCTTTAATGAATAAAATTCCTGCAACCTCATCAATGTTTTCGTTGTAAACAGGAATTCGAGAATAACCGTTCTCAATAATTTTGGGAAGAATTTCAGTTAAGCTTTCGTTCGTACTAATGGCAAAAATATCAATTCTTGGAGTCATAACCTGCGAAACTTCTGTTAAACCAAAAGATGCAATTCCTTCCAGAATTTTTTGTTCTTCTTCAGAAGTATCACTGTAATCAGTCATTTCTAAAGCTTGAGAAAGCTGTTCTACAGAAAAATCATCTTCATTTTTAGAAAGCTTGTTGCTAATAAATTGACTCGTTTTTTGAATTGGTAGAGCGATTGGATAGAAAATTAAATCTAAAAAATAAATGGTATTTACACTTGATTTTATAAACGAATTCACATTTCGATATGCGTACATTCTTGGGAAAATTTCTCCAAAAAAAAGAATTCCGAAAAGAAGAAATATAAAAGTTGATAAATATGATAAACTTGAGTTTAGATTGTAGTCTAAAAAATGAATTTTAATTTCGATTACACTGAAAATAAAAAGAATTTTAAAAATTACAGAACTTAAATTTAATGTTGCTTGTAATTTTGCTGGGCGTTCTAAAAGTTTTTGATATAAATTAGCTTGTTTAGGAAATTTATCAAGTAAACTTTCAATTTTTTGCTTTGAAGTTGAAAAGTAAGCAACTTCTGCACTTGAAATTAAGGCAATTAAAGCCAATGTTAGCAAATTAAAAATTGCTAAAATAGGTATAGTTAAGGAGTTTTCTAAAAATAATCGGGCGGGTTCTGGGTCCAATTTTTATTGATTTAAGTTAAACATTAAAAAGGTAAATTGTCTAAATTTTCCATGTCAGATATTTTAGGAACTTCAAAGTCTGCTAATTTATCTTCTACAGTGTGTTTTAAACTTTTGTTTTTACCGTCAATATCTTTTTTTGTATTAAAAAATATAAATTCTGTTACCTGAATTTCTGTTGTATGTTTGGTAATTCCGTCTTCTGTTTGCCATTGACGGGTTCTAATTTTACCTTCAACGTAAATTTTATCTCCTTTAGAAAGATATTTTTCACATAATTCTGCGGCTTTATTTCTTACAACTAAATTATGCCATTCGGTCGAAGTTATTTTCTCGTTTGTAGTTTTGTTTATGTAAATTTCGTTTGTAGCAATTGAAAAACGGGCAATACAATTTCCGCCTTCAAAATAATGCATTTTAACTTCGTCGCCTAAATGGCCAATTAATGTAACTTTATTTAATGTTCCGTGCATAGTTTGTGAAATATTTCAAATATAAAAAATGATTTTTAGATTTCATAATGCGTTTTTATAAAATTCCAAAGTACAATTGGAAACGCAAATTTACCTAATTCATCGACTGCAATTTTTCGATCATCTAAAATTTCATTTAAGTTTATTTCCCAAAAATTAATATGAAGCTTTTGATGTGATAGTTTATGAATGATTTCTTCAAAATTCAGTTTTGTAATTTTTGCCTCTTTATTGTTTAAAATCGATTCAATTTCCTTTAAAGATGTTGTTTTAGAAGTTTCAATTACAGGGAATTGATATAGATTTTGCCAAATTCCTTTTTCTGTACGTTGCTCTAAAATTGTAAAATTATGTTTATCTTTATATATAAGAAAATTTAGAAAACGATTGCTGACTTTAGTTTTAGATAATTTTATAGGTAAATCTGTAATTTTATTGTTTCGGAATGCGTAACAACTTTCTTGAAAAACACAGTTTAAGCAGTCTGGGTTTTTGGGAATGCATTGTAATGCGCCAAAGTCCATAATTGCTTGGTTAAAAATATCTGGTTGCGAATTGCAGATTAATTCATTTGCTAAATTTTGAAAAAGCGTTCGGGTTCTTGCTGTTGAAATGTCATCAAATATCCCGAAATAACGAGAAATTACTCGAAAAACATTGCCATCAACCACAGCAATTTCTTCTTTATATGCAAATGAAGCTATAGCTGCCGCTGTATATGGACCAATTCCTTTTAATTTTATGAGTTCTTTGTATTGTTTTGGAAAAAAACCGTTTAAATTTGCAGAAATAAATTTTGCTGTTGTATGTAAATTTCGAGCTCTGGAATAATACCCTAAGCCTTGCCAAAGTTTTAAAACTTCATCTTCAGAAGCGTTTGCTAAATCGCTTATTGTTGGAAAGTTTGAAATAAAAGCTTCGAAATAGGGTAAACCTTGGTTAACTCTTGTTTGTTGAAGAATTATTTCAGAAAGCCAAATATGGTAAGGATTTGTAGTATTCCTCCAAGGTAGATTTCTTTTGTTTAGAGAATACCAATCGATTAAAATTTTAGAAAAGCTCATGTGAATTGATTGAGTTGGCAAAAATAAAAGAATTATATATTTAAAATTTAATTCTTTATGGTTGAAAAATGGAATTTTAATTAATATATTTGCACTCTCTAAAAAACAGACAACAAATTAATTTATAAAGGAAATGACTAAAGCAGACATTGTAGCTAAAATTTCAGAGAAATTAGGGCTTGAAAAAGGTGATGTGCAGGCAACAGTGGAAACTTTTATGGAAGAGGTAAAAGCTTCTCTAGAAGGTGGAGATAATGTATATTTAAGAGGTTTTGGTAGTTTTATCATTAAAACTAGAGCTGAAAAAACAGGAAGAAACATTTCTAAAAATACAACAATCAAAATTCCAGCTCACAACATCCCAGCGTTTAAGCCAGCTAAAGTGTTTGTTGAAGGTGTCAAATCAAACACAGAAGTAAAAAATTAAATAAGTATTAACTCAAAACTACACGATTATGCCAAGTGGTAAAAAAAGAAAAAGACATAAGGTAGCGACTCACAAACGTAAAAAAAGAGCGAGAGCTAACCGTCACAAAAAGAAAAAGTAGTTTTTAACTACTTTTTTCTTTTTATTAAAAAGTTCTTTGAAAACAATTTTTTTAAACAAATAAAACCTTGTTTATCAAGGGTTTAAAAGAGTTAATGGGTAAGTATACCTGTAATTAATGTTTAATCCATCTGTACTAAAGGTTCTTCCTGTGTATTTTTAATTCAATTTATTTTGAATATAAAAACATATCAAGACAAATTTGTATGGATAAAAATGTACCGTGTGAACAAAGAATTAATTATTAGATCTAGTTCAGATACAGTAGATTTTGCCTTGTTAAAAGATGGAAAATTAATTGAATTACATAGAGATAGAGAAGATGATAAAGGTTTTCAAGTAGGCGATATTTTTATTGCCAAAATACGTAAACCTGTTCCGGGATTAAATGCTGCGTTTGTTAACGTAGGTTTTGATAAAGATGCATTTTTGCATTATCATGATCTTGGTCCAAATCTACCTACTCTCTTAAAATTCACAAAACTTGTAAGCGCAGGTAAATTAAAAGATTTCACTCTTAAAAACTTTCCTTTTGAACCTGAAATTGATAAAGATGGTACCATAACAGAAGTGTTAAGTGCTAACCAATCAATTTTAGTACAAATAGTAAAAGAACCAATTTCAACAAAAGGCCCTCGAATAAGTTCAGAACTTTCTATCGCAGGACGTTATTTAGTTTTAGTTCCATTTTCAGATCGAGTTTCAATTTCACAAAAAATTGATTCTAAAGAAGAAAAGGATCGACTGAAAAAATTGGTATTAGCTGTTAAACCAAAAGGATTTGGTGTTATTGTGCGAACAGTAGCCGAAGGCAAACATGTAGCAGAATTAGAAAAAGACTTAGAGTTACTATTAGAAAAATGGTCTAATATGTGTACTCGATTAACAACGGCAATGCATCCGTCTAAAGTTTTAGGTGAAGTTAACAGAGCATCTTCAATCTTAAGAGATGTTTTTAATGATTCTTTTACCGGAATTCATATAGACGATGAGGAGTTGTATTACCAAACAAAGGACTATTTGCAAGAAATAGCTCCTTCTAAAGTTTCTATTGTTAAACATTATCAATCAAAAGAGGTTCCTCTTTTCGAGAAATACAACATTGAACGCCAAATTAAGACTTCCTTCGGGAAAACGGTTTCTATGAGCAAAGGAGCTTATTTAATCATAGAGCATACCGAGGCTTTACATGTTATTGATGTTAATAGTGGAAATCGCTCAAACAAAGCTCAGTCTCAAGAGGATACAGCTCTTGAAGTTAATTTAATCGCGGCAGCCGAAATTGCAAGACAGTTGAGATTACGTGATATGGGAGGAATTA
The DNA here is from genome assembly GCF_947632075.1 of uncultured Flavobacterium sp. Lineage (GTDB taxonomy): Bacteria > Bacteroidota > Bacteroidia > Flavobacteriales > Flavobacteriaceae > Flavobacterium. The sequence goes on along the minus strand of NZ_CANRNX010000012.1, from coordinate 25,133 downwards.
TTGTAGTTGATTTTATTGATATGGGAAATCCAGAGAATAGAAAAGTACTTTATGATTTCCTAAAAGAAGAAATGAGCGATGATAAAGCAAAGCATAAAATCTTGCCTCCTAGTAAATTTGGATTAATTCAAATCACTAGACAAAGAGTTAGACCTGAAGTTTCTATTAAAACAAGAGAAGAGGATCCGAATAATGAAAACGGAGAAATCGAAGCTCCAATCTTAGTTATTGATAAAATATCAGCTGACCTAGAAAGAATTATCAAAGACCATAAAAAAATGGTTTTGAATGCGCATCCATTCGTGGCTGCATACCTTACAAAAGGTTTTCCATCTATACGTTCAAAATGGTTTTTTGAACATAAAAAATGGGTGAAAATTGTACCTCGTGACGCTTACACGTATTTAGAATATCATTTCTTCGATAAAGAAGGAAATGAATTAAACTAACAAAAAACCACATATTTCTATGTGGTTTTTTTGTTTTAATAAAATAGCTATATTTATCAAGTAAAAAATAAAACAATAATTATGAAAAAAATAACTTTTTGTATTCTGAGTATGTTTGCTATTGTTGGTTCTACTCAAGCACAAGGCTTTAGTATTGGGCCAAAAGTAGGAGCAAACTTTTCTAGTATTAAAGGCGTAGAGAATATAAAATCTAAAACCGGATATTATGTTGGTGCTTTTGCAGAAATTAATTTTACCGATAATTTTTCAATTCAGCCTGAGGTTTTATATACAGCTCAAGGTGGAAAGTTTTCATCAGTTTCAATTCCTGAAGGTAGCTTAGAAAGTGATGTTACAAATAGTTATGTTTCTGTTCCTGTTATGTTTAAGTATAGATTGATTGCTGGTTTGGCTGTTGAAGTAGGTCCTAAATTTGATTTTTTAACTAAATCTCAGACAAAATTACATAAACTTAAAATTGATTCTAAAGATGCTTATCAATCTTTTAATTTAGGTTTAGGTGTAGGTTTGTCATATCGTTTACCATTAGGACTTTCTATTGATGCTAGATATAATATTGGTTTGTCTAAATTAAATAAAGATATTTCTATTGCTGGAACTCCATCTTCAGGTGATAATCTTAAAAATGATGTATTTCAAATTGGTGTAGGATTTCGTTTCTTATAAAAACATAAAAGGAAATTTCTGTTAGAGATTTCCTTTTTTCCTTTTTAATTTCACCTTTTTCTCTGGAAGAAATCTTTCATTAGAGCTGAACATTCATTTTCAAGAACTCCAGTTACAACTTCAGTTTTAGGATGTAATTTTCCGCCCATTTCTGTAAAACCACGTTTGTTATCACTGGCACCATAAACAATTTTTGTAACCTGACTCCAATATAAAGCTCCTGCACACATTTGACAAGGTTCTACAGTAATATAAATGGTACAGTTTTTAAGGTATTTTCCGCCAATTGAGTTCGCAGCAGATGAAATTGCTTGAATTTCAGCATGTGCAGTAACATCAGTCAAGGTTTCAGTTAAATTGTGCGTTTTAGCAATAATTCTATCGTTAGCAACAACAACTGCTCCAATTGGTATTTCTCCGTTCTCAAATGCAAATTTTGCTTCACTTAAAGCAATTCGCATAAAATACTCATCAGTAAATATATTGTCCATAATTTTATTTATCACCTCAAAAATAAAACATTATTGTAAATTTGTTCTTTATTTAAATTAAGAATGAACGATATTTTATCACAAATTAATTATCCTGCAGATTTAAAGAAACTCTCTTTAAAACAATTGCCTCAATTAGCTTCTGAAATGCGGAAGTTTATTATTGATGTTGTTGCTACTAAAGAAGGTCATTTAGGTGCGAGTTTAGGTGTTGTTGAACTAACAATTGCTTTGCATTATGTATTTAATACGCCTTCAGATAAATTAATTTGGGATGTTGGACATCAAGCTTATGGTCATAAAATTTTAACCGGAAGAAAAAATCTTTTTCATACAAACCGTCAATTAAATGGAATTAGCGGGTTTCCTAAAATCTCAGAAAGTGAATTTGATGCTTTTGGAGTAGGACATTCTTCAACCTCTATTTCGGCCATCTTAGGAATGGCACTTTCTGCGCAATTGCAAGGAGAATACGATCGAAAACATATTGCGGTTATTGGTGACGCTTCAATTGCCGCTGGAATGGCTTTTGAAGGTTTAAACCATGCAGGTGATACAAATGCTAATGTTTTAATTATTCTTAATGATAATGCTATTGGAATCGATCCGAGCGTTGGTGCTTTGAAGAGTTATTTGACAGATGTTAAGGAAGGTAGAAATCCCAAAGCTAATAACATGATTCAAGCTTTAAATTTCGAATATTCAGGACCGATAGACGGGCATGATTTACCTTTGCTAATTGCTGAATTAAAAAGATTAAAAAAGAAATCCGGTCCGCAGTTTTTACATATTGTAACTACGAAAGGTAAGGGGTTAAAACAGGCTGAAGAAAATCAGATTGTATATCACGCACCTGGTAAGTTTGATAAAGAGACTGGAGATCTTTTTCCTAATAGTGAAGAAAACTTACCGCCAAAGTATCAAGACGTTTTTGGATTATCTTTATTAGAGTTAGCTCGTTCAAATAATAAAATTGTTGGAATTACACCCGCTATGCCAACAGGAAGCTCATTAAAATATATGATGGAAGAATTTCCTGAAAGAGCTATTGATGTTGGAATTGCAGAGCAACATGCAGTAACTTTAGCTGCAGGAATGGCATTAGACGGATTAACTGTTTTTTGTACTATTTATTCTACTTTCTTGCAACGTGCTTACGATCAAATTATTCATGATGTAGCTTTACAAAATATTCCAGTGATTTTTTGTGTAGATCGGGCTGGTTTGGTTGGTGAAGATGGCGCAACTCACCAAGGTGTTTTTGATATTGCTTTCTTAAATCCAATTCCTAATCTTCGAATATTAAGTCCCAAAAATGCTGTTGAATTACGTAATACTTTGTACACTTTACAGTTAAATAATGAAAACCCTACAGTTGTTCGTTATCCGAAAGGTAGATCTAATCAGGTAAATTGGAAACTTCCATTTGAAAAAATAGAATTTAATCATATAGAAGAATTGAAGGTTGGGAAAGAAATCGCTATTTTTACAACAGGAACAATTTATTCAACGATTCTTAACGTAATTGAAAAATTACCAAATAAAGAAATGTTTTCATTATATCATTTCATCCAAATAAAACCATTTAACGAAGAGTTTGTTTTAGATGCAATTACTAAATATAAAGAAATTATCATAATCGAAGAAGCTTCTATAATAGGTAGTTTCGGAAGTCTAATTAGCCAGTTTGTAGCAACGAATTCTGGACAAGTAAAAGTTACGTGTTTGGGTGTTCCAGATCAATATATCGATCACGCTACAGTAATTGAGCAACATGAAATTTGTGGAATTAGCGAAAATAAATTGTTCGAATTTTTCTCTAAGTGTTAGTTATGAAATACCTTAAAATATTCTTTTGTTTTTTCTTTTTTTTATTCAATTCAATTGGTCTTCAAGCGCAAGATCAATTAGAAATTAACTTTGATAAATTTAGAGAACAACAAAAGCAGGATTCCATAAAATTAGCTATTCAAAATTTTTATAGATATAATTTTAGTTCTTTCGATTCATTAAAAACGTCAAACGAGGTAGTTTATTTAGCTCCTGTTTTTGTTGAAGAAAAAGTAATTGTTCAAGACTTTCTTGAAGTAAAAACTAAAAATTCTGATGTTAAAAAAGTGGTGCTTTCAAGTTTTGAAGTAGCAAAAAGAAAAAGAAAACAAGAAATTTCTTATTTTTTAATTCCAGATGATTTTGAAATGCAATACAATAGAAAGCCAGTTTCTAATTATGAAATTCCTTTTGATGCTTTGTCTTCAGTAAAAACATCTCAATCTTATTGGGTTAAAAAAAATGTAATTGGATTAGATTTTAATCAAGGAGCTTTTTCAAATTGGAACGCTGGAGGTTACAACTCTATTTCAGGAATTGTAAAAGGTGATTTTTCAAGAAAATATGAAAAAGGTCGTATTGTTTGGACCAGTGATTTAAAATTAAGATATGGTTTAAATAAACAAGAAAATCAAGAAGTTAGAAAAACTGACGACGTTTTTGCTTTGAACTCAACTTTTGGTTACAGAACTTCAGTAAAATCAAATTGGTATCATTCTGCTAAATTAACTTTAAATACGCAAATGGCTAACGGATATTCTTATCCAAATACAACAAATCCAATCTCAAGTATTTTTGCACCGGCTTATTTATTCGTCGGAATCGGGGCGGAGTATAAACCGCCAAAAAGAGAATTTAGTGTTTATATTTCTCCAGCGACATTAAAATCAACTTTTGTATTAAATGATAGTTTGGCAAATGTTGGAGCATTTGGTTTGCCTGGCGGCGCTTTTGATTTAGATGGTAATTTAATTAGAGCCGGTAAAAAATCTAAAAGTGAACTTGGTTTCTTGGTAACAAATCACTACAAAAAAACAATTGCAAAAAATGTGGTTTTAGATCATAAATTATCTGTTTATACAGATTATTTGCATCGTTTTGGAAATATTGATATTGATTGGCAATTACAGTTAGAAATGACTGTGAATAATTTTATTAAAGCTACCATTGGTACGCATTTAATTTATGATGATGATATTAAAGCCAAAAGGGAAGTTGCTGGCGAACAGGTTGTAATTGGGCCTAGAATTCAGTTTAAACAACTCTTAGGAATTGGGTTAACTTATACTTTTTAAAGATGAAATATTACTTTTATTTTCTTCTTCTTTTTTCAAATTTTACTTGGGCACAAGTACAAGATTCTATTCCTGTTATTGAAAGAACAGTTTCAGTTGATGACGATAAATATCGTGAAGATCAATTTTATTTCGGAATTACACACAGTCTTATGACTGAAACACCTTCTGGTTACAAACCAAATTCATTTTCAACAGGTATTTCTTTTGGTTTTTTACGAGATTTTCCTCTTAATAAAAGAAGAAACGTTGCGATAGCTCCAGGAGCAGGTTTGGTATTTTATAACTTACGTAACAATCTGACTTTTAATGCTGAAGGAAATGGCTATTTTGTAAATTCTGATTATACAAAAAATGTAGATAATCTAACTTATTTAGAAATTCCTTTAGAATTCAGATGGCGAACTTCTACAGAGTATTCGCATAAATTTTGGCGAATTTATGTTGGAATTAAATACAGTCATTTAATTCACGATCGTTCAAAATATAATGGCGAATTTGGAAAATATAATATTAAAAATTCTTCAAATTATAATAAAAATATTTTTGGCGCTTACGTTTCGGCTGGTTTTAATACTTGGAATATTTATGCTTATTACGGATTCAATCCAATAATAAAAAAAGAGGTTTTTGATAATAATACAAGCATGAATCTCTTCAATTTAGGCTTGATGTTTTATATATTATAAACTATTAATTGAGGAATTATTCCACAAAATAAACCTAATATAATCTCTTTGTTTGTATGAGCTTTTAAATACAATCTTGCACTCATTAATAATCCGAGTAATAGAATGGCTATGCATATTGGCCATAAACTATTTTGATTAAATTGAATCGATGTATAAGCTATAAATGGAATTAAAGACGAAAATGCTGTTGTATAAATGCTTATTTTTTGTTTTAAATAAATTGCAAGAAAAAGCATAAGATTTGAAATAAAATAAGCTTCAAAATAGGTTTTAATATCTACATTTCCGTTGTACTTCCAAAATCTAAAAATTAAAATTCCGACTAATAATATATTAAAGACAATAGGGATTTTTCTTTCTTTTAAATCATTTATCATTATCGAAGATTTCAATGTTTTTGTTGATTTTAAAATGAAATACAAGAGTATCGGTAAAATAAAAGTCATTACAAAAACTTGCAATATTGTGTATTTTAGTACAATTTCATTTTGAAATTTGAATGTTGAATAAAAGTAACATCCTGTAACTAAAAGTGGAATTAGTACAGGATGAAACAAATAAGATATTATATTACTAATAATTTTCATTATATTTTTTTACGCATTCTCGCTACCGGAATGTCTAATTGTTCTCGGTATTTAGCTACGGTTCTTCTGGCAATTGGATATCCTTTTTCTTTTAATAATTCCGCCAACTTATCATCAGGAAGCGGTTTTTGTTTGTCTTCCTCTCCAATAATATTTTGCAGAATTTTTTTAATTTCAATAGTTGAAACTTCTTCTCCTTGATCGTTGATCATCGCTTCGGAAAAGAATTCTTTAATTAATTTTGTTCCATAAGGAGTATCAACATATTTACTATTCGCAACACGAGAAATTGTTGAAATATCTAAGCCAACCATATCTGCGATATCTTTCAAAATCATTGGTTTTAGTTTAGTTTCGTCACCGTCTAAAAAGTATTCTTCTTGATAGTGCATAATGGCGCTCATAGTTACAAATAAAGTTTCTTGGCGCTGTTTAATGGCATCGATAAACCATTTGGCACCATCTAATTTTTGTTTGATAAACTGTACGGCTTCTTTTTGTGCAGCAGATTTTTCATTTGCAGCTTTGTACGTTTCAAGCATTTCTTGATAATCTTTAGAAACGTGTAATTCTGGCGTATTTCTTCCGTTTAATGATAGTTCTAATTCACCATCAACAATTCGTATCGCAAAATCAGGAATGATGTGTTCTATTGCCTTTGAACTGCCTGCAAAAGATCCACCTGGTTTCGGATTTAATTTTTCAATTACATCAATGGCTTTTCGAAGTTGATCTTGTGTAACTCCGTATTTTTGAAGTAATTTTTCATAATGTTTTTTTGTAAACGAATCAAATTGATTTTCTATGATATCGGTTGCTAAATCAATCGTTTCAGACGGAAGTTTATGTTTTAATTGCAATAATAAACATTCTTGTAAATCTCTTGCGCCAACTCCAATAGGTTCAAGTTCGTGAATGATATTGGTTAAAATGTTTTGGACTTTTTCTTCATCTGTGTAAACACCTTGAGTAAAAGCCATATCATCAACAATATCCTGAATATCTCTTCGGATATATCCCATGTCATCAATACTTCCAACTAAAAATTCGGCAATTAAACGATCTTCATCATTTAAAATAAAAGTATTTAATTGATTTAGTAAATCTTGATGAAAACTAACTTGTGCAACGATAGGGGAAAACTTATCATCGTCATCGTCACTATAATTATTAGTTTGTAATTTATAATCTGGTGTTTCGTCGTCGCTTAAATATTCATCGATATTGATGTCATCGGTTTCAATTCTTTCGTTATCCGTCTCGTATTCATCGTAGTTATCTTGATCCCCGAATTCATCAATCTCATCACTTTCTTCTTTTCCTGTTTCTAACGCTGGGTTTTCAACAAGCTCTTCTTTTAGGCGTTGTTCAAAAGCAAGCGTTGGCAATTGAATCAATTTCATTAATTGAATTTGTTGCGGAGAAAGTTTTTGAGAAAGTTTAAATTGTAAATTTTGCTTTAACATATTGGTGATCTGTCTTTTGGTTTTTTTGTATAAAAAAAGTTTAACTTCATAACTTTTTATTCAAAAATAAGAAAAAAAATTATGAAGTTAAACTTATTAAGTTATGATTAACGCTTGTTTTTAGAATTCTGCGTTACCTGGTGTTCTTGGGAAAGGAATCACATCGCGAATGTTTGTCATTCCGGTTACGAATAAAACTAAACGTTCAAAACCTAAACCAAAACCAGAGTGAACTGCAGAACCGAATTTACGAGTGTCTAAGTACCACCATAATTCTTCTTCAGGAATGTTTAAAGCTTTCATTTTCTCAACTAAAACTTCATAACGTTCTTCTCTTTGAGATCCACCAACGATTTCTCCAATTCCTGGGAATAAAATATCCATTGCACGAACTGTTTGACCGTCTTCGTTTAAACGCATATAGAATGCCTTGATTTTTGCTGGATAATCAAATAAAATTACCGGGCATTTAAAGTGTTTTTCAACCAAGAAACGTTCGTGTTCTGATTGTAAATCAGCTCCCCATTCTTCAATTAAATATTGGAACTTTTTGTTTTTATTAGGTTTAGAAGCTTTTAAGATGTCGATAGCTTCAGTGTAAGAAACGCGTTTGAAGTTGTTTTCTAATACAAAGTTTAATTTTTCAATTAAGCTCATTTCGCTTCTTTCAGCCTGAGGTTTATTCTTCTCTTCGTCTTTTAAACGTTGCTCTAAGAATTTTAAATCATCTTCACATTTTTCTAATGTGTATTTGATTACTGATTTAATGAAATCTTCTGCTAAATCCATATTCGCATCTAAATCATTAAAAGCAACCTCTGGTTCAATCATCCAGAATTCAGCTAAGTGACGAGATGTGTTAGAATTTTCTGCACGGAAAGTAGGTCCAAAAGTATAAACTTGTCCTAATGCCATTGCATAAGCTTCTGCTTCTAATTGTCCAGAAACTGTTAAGTTTGTATGTTTTTCAAAGAAATCTTCCTTGTAATTGATTGAACCGTCTTCGTTTTTAGGTGCAGAACCATCTAATGGTAACGAAGTCACTTGGAACATTTCTCCAGCTCCTTCAGCGTCAGAACCAGTGATGATCGGTGTATTTACATAAAAGAAACCATTTTCTTGGAAATATTTATGAACAGCGAAAGAAAGAACACTACGAACGCGCATAATTGCTCCGAAAGCATTTGTACGAACTCTTAAATGTGCATTATCTCTTAAAAATTCTAAAGAGTGTTTTTTAGGTTGAATTGGATATTTTTCAGGATCAGATTCTCCTAAAATTTCTAATTGGTTTACTTGAACTTCAAATTTTTGTCCAGCTCCTTGGCTTTCTACCAACGTTCCTTTAACAGCAATTGCTGCTCCAGTTGTTACTTTTTTAAGTAAATCTGCAGAAAACTTATCTAAATCAACAACACACTGAATATTATTAATGGTAGAACCATCATTTAAAGCTATAAATTGATTGTTTCTGAAAGATCGTACCCAACCTTTCGCGGTTACTTCTTGTAACAGATTAGATCCGTTTAATAGATCGATTACCTTAATATGTTTCATTATAGAAATTTCTATTATTTTTAATTTACTGGTTAGAATTAACTTTCCTAACAACTTGCAAATGTACTAATTTTTATTTCAGTTTTAAGTTAATATTTAGTTAGACAATTGTATTTTATTTCTGATTATATTTGTGAACTAAATTTTTTTAAAATGAATTGGATTATTTTAATTATTGGAGGATTATTTGAAGTTGCCTTTACATTTTGTATTGGTAAAGCTAAAGAAACTTCTGGTACTGAAATGTACTTATGGTATTTAGGTTTTTTAATTAGTGTAACTATTAGTATGGCATTGTTGATTAAAGCAAGCCAAACTTTACCATTAGGAACTGCTTATGCGGTTTGGAGTGGAATTGGTGCTGTAGGAACTGTTTTGATGGGAATTTTGTTTTTTAAAGAACCAGCAGAATTTTGGAGAATGTTCTTTATTTTTACTTTGATTGGTTCAATTGTAGGTTTAAAATTTGTATCAAGTCATTAAGATATAGTTGATTTTTTATTAAAATTAAAAATTAAAAAAATGAATGTTATTAAAGGATTATTGTCTGAATTAGAAAGAGAGAAAGACAATACTAAAAAAATGATTGAGCGTTTATCTTCTGAATATTTTTCTTGGAAGCCTCACGAAAAATCAATGAGTTTAGGGAAACTTGCTAATCATATTGTAGAATTACATAATTGGGTAGATTTAGTAATTAATAAAAATCAATTAGATTTTAATACAGATTATGTTCCATTAACTTTGAAAAATAAAGAAGATTTAGTTGAAGTTTTGGAAAATGGATATTTAGTAAATAAGACTTCAATTGAATCTCTTAATGCAGAAGAATTATTTAGTAATTGGGTTTTAAAGTCGGGTGATTATGTAATTGTTGAATTGCCTAAAATAGCTGCGATTCGATTTTTAGTTAATAATCATTTAATTCATCATAGGGGGCAACTTTCTGTTTATATGAGAATGCTTGATATTCCTGTTCCTGGAATTTATGGACCATCTGCAGATGATAAATAATAAAAAAATCGTTCAATTGAACGATTTTTTTTAATTATACTTTCATAATTTCTGCTTCTTTAACAACAAAAACTTCATCGATTTGCTTAATATAGCTGTCTGTTAATTTTTGGATGTTTTCTTCAGCAACTTTACAAATATCTTCTGCAGTACCGTTTTTCTCTTCTTTTTTGATTTCGGTATTTGCATCTTTACGAGCGTTACGAATTGAGATTTTTGCATCTTCAGCTTCTCCTTTTGCTTGTTTAACTAACTCACGACGACGTTCTTCAGTTAAAGCAGGAATGTTGATGATGATCATATCTCCATTATTCATAGGGTTAAATCCTAAATTTGCAATCATAATTGCTTTCTCAATAGGATGTAACATACTTTTTTCCCAAGGTGTAACAGTTATAGTTCTTGCGTCTGATGCATTAACGTTTGCAACTTGAGAAAGTGCTGTTTGTGATCCGTAATAATCTACAAAGACACTTCCTAACATTTGTGGAGATGCTTTTCCTGCGCGAATGTTTAAGAAAGATTTTTCTAAATGCGCAACTGAATTTTGCATTGATTCTTTCGCTTCGTCTATAATAAAATTAATTTCTTCAGTCATGATTTATGATTGATTTGTTTTAATTAATATACTGTTGTTCCAATGTTTTCACCTTGGCACACTTTTAATAAATTGTCTTCTTTATTCATATCGAAAACTACAATTGGTAATTGGTTTTCTTGGCTTAAAGTAAAAGCAGTTGTATCCATTACATTTAAACCTTTTGCTAATACATCAGAGAAACTAATTTTCTCGAATTTAATTGCGCTTGGATCTTTTTCAGGATCGGCAGTATAAACACCATCAACTCTTGTTCCTTTTAAAATTACATCAGCGTTAATTTCAACTCCTCTCAATACAGCAGCAGTATCGGTTGTGAAATATGGATTTCCTGTTCCTGCTCCAAAAATTACAATTCTGTTTTTTTCTAAGTGACGAACTGCTCTTCTTTTTATGTAAGGTTCTGCAATTTCTTCAATTTTTAACGCAGTTTGTAAACGAGTTAACATTCCTGCATCTTCTAAAGCACCTTGCAATGCCATTCCGTTTATTACAGTTGCTAACATTCCCATGTAATCTCCTTGAACGCGATCCATTCCTTTACTTGCTCCGGCAACACCTCTAAAAATATTACCACCGCCAATTACAATGGCAATTTCAACCCCTAAAGCGTGAATTTTTTTAATTTCTTGCGCATATTCAGATAAACGTTGAGGGTCAATTCCATATTGATTTTCACCCATTAAAGCTTCACCGCTTAATTTTAGAAGAATTCTTTTATATTTCATGAGAAGTTTTTATTTGTGCAAATATAAACATTATAAGCTTTTTTTAAAATTAAGTATTTAATTTTTCTTTTTTTAGCATTTCAAATGTTCGTTTGGCCTCTTGATATCCAATATCGAAAATTTCATCCATTCTTATTTTTTTGGTTTCAAAAGTACTATAATCTGCAAGTTTTTTGGGTTCCATGTACCAATCGCAAAGTTCTCTGAATGTTCCAGAAGAACGAGCTAACATTATTTCAAAAGCTCTTAAAGTTACAGTTTTTATAGTAGTAAGTTTTGTTAAATCAGCTTCGATTGCCGGGCATAAGTTAATTCCAATTATAAAATCACAACGACCTTGAACAGTTGTGACTGGGAAATTATTTAATATGCCGCCATCACTATATAATTTGCCATCTATTAAAACTGGTGAAATTACTCCTGGAAATGCACTTGATGCTAAAACCGCATCTAAAATTTTTGTATTTGCGTCGAATATTTTTAGTTTTCCGCGTTCTAAATCAGTACCGGTTATGTATAATTTATTATCTAAATCACCAATTTTAAGATCTTTAAAAACGGCTTCTAAATACATTCGAAATGAACTTGAATCTAAAACGCCTGCTTTTCTGAATGTGAAATGATTCCATTTAAAAAAATCAACAGATTTAAAGAATTCGTGTATTTTATCTGCACTCATTCCTACAGCATACAAACTTCCAACAATTGAACCTGCGCTTGTGCCAGAAATTATCTTTGGTTTAATATTTTGTTCTTCAAGGAATTTTAATGCACCTGCATGAGCGATACCTTTATGTCCGCCACCAGAAAGAACAAGACCAATATCTAAATTATTTAGTTTCATTTCGTTTTAATTGGTTAATCATTTATCTTTGATAATATAAATATAAAATTATGAAAGCAATAATCACAGAAAGTTTGAATAATTCTTACTCTTATTTACAATATCGTAACATAGTTTCTGAATCATTAAATCGCGAAAGTTTTATTGTAGAAGGCGTTGAAACGCTTCCTTACATTAAAATGAATGATCAACGTATGAAGCGTTTGGATAAAACGATTGAATTAACTGAAGAGAACTTATCGTTTTTGAAACAATTTAAGACTAAAATTTTATGGATTGTTTTATCTGAAGGATGGTGTGGAGATGCTGCTCATGCATTACCAGTTTTAAATAAAATGGCAGAAGCTTCTGATGCGATTGAATTAAAGGTTGTTTTTCGTGATGAAAATGTAGATTTGATGAATCAGTTTTTAACGAACGGAGGTAAATCAATTCCTAAATTAATAATGGTTAATCCAGAAACTTTTGAAGTAATTACTGACTGGGGGCCGAGACCTGAGGCTGCCGTTCAGTTAATGGTTGAATTGAAGGCTAAATTTGGTTCTGTAACTGATGAAGTAAAAGAAGAATTACAAAAGTGGTATAACAATGATAAGACAATTTCTACTCAAAATGAAATTGTTCAAATATTAAAAAACTCGGTTAAATAAACCGAGTTTTTTTATTTTAATAAAAGTTTAATGTTTTCAAAAGAATGTTTAAACTCCATAAGATGATTAAAATTCCTACTCCTAAAAACATTTGTTTTAAAGGTAATTTTCCTGCTAATCTTGCGGCTAAAGGTGCTGCTATAATTCCACCTAAAACCAAAGCTAAAATTAATTGCCAATGACCAATTCCGATTACAGTAAAAAATGTTAAAGCACTTGCCATTGTTACAAAGAACTCTGTTAAACTTACTGTGCCAATTACATATTTTGGTGTTTTTCCTTTTGAAATTAAAGTACTTGTTACAACTGGACCCCAGCCGCCGCCGCCGAAAGAATCTAAGAAACCACCAACGCCTGCAAGCCAACCAACACGTTTTATTTTTTTACGTTCTGTACGTTTTTTAAAAGCATTAGAAAAAATTTTCAAACCTAAAAGCAAGGTGTAAATTGCCAACATGGGTTTAATAATCTTTGCATATTCTTCTCCTAAAGTTGAAAGTAAAATGGCTCCGATTACTGCTCCAGCGACTCCAGGATAAACTATATTTTTTAGCAGTTTTTTGTTTACGTTTCCAAACTTATAATGACTGAATCCTGATGCTCCGCTTGAGAAAATTTCTGCTGTGTGAATGCTACTACTAATTGAAGGTAAAGGAATGCCTAAATATAGTAAAGCAGCTGTACTTGTAACGCCGTATCCCATTCCTAATGCTCCGTCTATCATTTGTGCTACAAAACCTACACATAGTAATGCAATGAAACGGTCATCTGTATTTTTATTTAAAAAATCAAACGCTATTTTTACGTCGTCCCAATCAAAATAGAATGACAAAATATTAAAAGAGAGTAGTAAAATAAAGGCTATGAAACTAAACAACGCAAGATGTTTCCAGGTTTTTGCACCAGTACCTCTTTTTCGATTATCAACCTTAATTAAGTTAAAAGTTTCTTCGATAGGAATATTTCTATTTTTTGCAATTTCAAGCCAATCTTTAGTCTCAGTATATTCGTTTGTAATAATTATTAAACTTACATTTTGAGCAAGCTCAGGTGTTAATGTTTTTACATAGGTAATCTGTGGATCTTTATCCATCAGTAGTCGAATATCGTCACTTAATTTTGGAGCATAAACAAAAATATCTCCAATTATTTTGCTTTCTAAGAGTTTGTTTAACTCTTCAGCTGCAAATGTAGAACCTCCGATTAGTAAAGCTTCTATCTTTTTTGGGGCTGTTTTGTTTCCCATACTATTACTCTAAAACTCCGGCACCTACAGTTACGTTTGAATTTTCATCTATAAAAATGATACCACCTTGTGCTTGTAATTCATTAAAAACATCATAAGCAATTGGTGAAGCAGTTTTTATATTAATTTTTGCAATTTGATTTAATTGCACTTCGTCTTGATTGAATTCTTTTTCAAAAGTGTTGATATTCACAATGTATTCAATTTCTTTGACTACTGCTTTTACGCGGTTGGATTGAATTTGAACTAAATATTTACTACCAATTTGTAGTGGTTTCTGATGCATCCAACATACTTTGATATTTAATTCGTTACTGAATTTTGGTAAATCATTTGTTTTAACAATTAAATCTCCACGACTTATATCAATGTCTTTATCAAGTTGAATTACTACGCTTTGAGGTGCAAATGCTTTGTCAACTTCTTTTAAATTCTCTTCAATTTGACTAATTGTTGCTTCGATTTCTGAAGGATAAACTTTGATCTTATCTCCTTTTTTAAAAACTCCGCTTGTAATTTTTCCGGCATATCCTCTGTAATCATGTAATTCTGTAGTTTGAGGTCTGATGATGTATTGCACAGGAAAACGACCGATTTCTAAATTTGAATTTTCTGAAATATTTACAGTTTCTAAAAAATCAAGTAGCGTTGGGCCTTGGTACCAAGGCGTGTTTGCAGATTTATCTACTATATTATCTCCGTTTAAAGCACTGATTGGAACAAAAGTAACTTTTTGAAGATTTAATTTTTCACTTAATTCTTGAAAATCTGTTGTGATTTTATTGTAAATTTTTTCATCAAAATCTACTAAATCCAGTTTGTTAATTGCTACAACAACTTGTGGAATACGTAACATTGAAGCAATAAAAGCATGACGTTTAGTTTGTTCGGTAATTCCGGTTCTTGCATCAACCAATAAAATGATTAATTGTGAATTAGAGGCACCTGTAATCATATTTCTTGTGTACTGAATATGACCTGGAGCGTCTGCAATAATGAATTTTCTTTTAGGTGTTGAAAAGTATTTGTAAGCAACATCAATTGTGATTCCTTGTTCGCGTTCAGCTCTTAATCCATCTGTGATTAAAGCTAAATCAAGTACACCATTGTCTTGAAATTTACTTGCTTTTTCAATTGCTTCAATTTGATCGATTAAGATACTTTTACTATCAAAAAGTAAGCGACCAATTAAGGTACTTTTTCCATCGTCTACATTTCCTGCTGTTATAAAACGTAATATATCCATTTGTTTTTCTTCTAAAATTAAAAATACCCCTGTTTTTTTCGATCTTCCATTGCTGCTTCAGAAATGCGATCGTCAATTCTGGTTTCACCACGTTCACTTGTTTTAGAAGCTGTGATTTCTTTAATGATATCATCAATTGAATAAGCTTCAGAACGTACAGCTGCTGTACAAGTCATATCTCCAACGGTACGATAGCGAACATTTTCATTGGTAATAATGTCATCAGCTTCAATGTTCACGAATTCATTAGTTGCTAAAATTTGATTTTGTACGTGAATAACTTCGCGGTTATGAGTGAAATAAATTGATGGTAATTCGATATTTTCTCTTTTGATGTAATTCCAAATATCTAATTCTGTCCAGTTACTAATTGGGAAAGCTCTTACGTTTTCACCTTTGCTGATTTTACCGTTGTATAAATTCCAAAGTTCCGGACGTTGTAATTTCGGATCCCATCCACCAAACTCATCTCTTACAGAAAAAATACGTTCTTTTGCTCTTGCTTTTTCTTCATCTCTACGTGCGCCACCAATACAACAATCAAATTCAAATTCTTCAATTGTTTCTAATAAAGTATAGGTTTGTAAAGCATTTCTACTTGCAAATTTGCCTTTAGGTTCTTTTAAACCTTGACGTGTAATTGTATCTTCAACTTTTCTAACAATTAGTTTTTCTCCAATTTGTTCTGCAAGTTTATCTCTAAATTCTAAAACTTCAGGAAAGTTATGACCGGTATCGATATGTACTAATGGAAAAGGAAATTTACCTGGTTTAAATGCTTTTAATGCTAAGTGAACTAAAGTAATACTATCTTTTCCGCCACTGAAAAGTAAAGCCGGACGTTCAAATTGACCTGCTACTTCTCTGAATATATGAATCGATTCTGATTCTAGTTGATCTAAGTAATCTAAGTTGTATTTTGTATTCATTTTATTTATGTATATGAAGTCCACATTCTTTTTTTGAAGTATCTTCCCACCACCAACGGCCTGCTCTAAAATCTTCTCCTTCTTTAATTGCACGGGTACAAGGTGCACAACCAATACTCACAAATCCTTTTTTATGTAATGGATTATACGGTATTTGATTTTCTGATATAAAACTTTCAACCTCTTGAGTATTCCAATTTAAAATTGGATTGTATTTTATGATTTGGTGCGTTTCATCCCATTCAAAAATAGTCATGTTTTTTCTATTCGGAGAATGTTCAGCTCTTAATCCTGTAATCCAAATTTCTTGATTCTCAATTGCTTTTTTTAATGGAATTACTTTTCGAATATGGCAACATTCTTTACGGTTTTCAACCGAACGATAAAAAGAATCAGGACCTTTTTCAGTTAAAAACTCACTAAGTTCTTTCGTTGGAGGAGTGAACGTTTTAATGTTGATTTTGTATTTAGATAAGGTTCTGTTCCAAGTATCATAGGTTTCATCAAATAAACGGCCTGTGTCTAATGTGAAAATTGCAATTGATTGTTGATTTATTAAATGAGTAACTACCTGATCTTCGTAACTGAAACTGGTAGAAAATACAATTTCTGAAAAGTTAGTTGTAAGGTATTTTAACTGTTCTTCAATGCTTAAATCTTGAATTTTTAGTTCAATAAGTTTGTTGAATTTGTCTTTTAAAGTGGTTTGCATACTTTACTTTTTAGGAGAAACAAATATAGTAATTCTATAAACTATATCAAATAAGTATAGTTTTAGAAAATAAAAAAATTAGTCTTTTATGAAAGAATCTAAAGTTGCTTCAATCATGCTTTCTCGAGTTTTATCTCGAATTTCAATTAATTGTTTTCGTAAATAGCAAGTAGCTTCATCTAAACAATCGTCACATTTTTCGTAATAATTTATCGAAACGCAAGGTGTTAAAGCTATTGGTCCGTCGAAAATTCTATATAAATCAGCTAAGTTTACTTCAGTTGGATTTTTTAGTAAATAATAACCGCCACCAATTCCTTGTTTGCTATTGACTAATTTCCAGCGTTTTAGTTCTAATAAAATTTGCTCCAAAAATTTTTTTGGAATATTTTCTTTTTCAGCGATAAAACCGGTTGTAAGGTTGCCTTTTTGATAGTTTCTTGCTAAGCAAACCATTGCTTTTAACGCGTATTTACATTTTTTAGATAGCATTTTTTGGTATTTAAATGTGAAGGTTTTCCTTAATGAAAGATAATTAAAAATTAATTATTCTTAAATTAATTTTCTCGTCTAAGCTCATTCCACCTGGATTACAACCTAATTCACCTTCTGGAATTGCAATACCTTGTTTTTTAAAATGTTCTTCCCAAATTGGAAAAAAACTTTCTGAATTTGGTTCTTTATAAGTCATTGGGAAAAGTTTAAAAAACGGATTGTTGTCATTTGCTCTCAAAAAGGCATCATAGATTAACTCAGAACAATAATATTTTCCGTTATCGTAAATAAAATCATTGTCATACGGAACGCCTAATTGCTTTTCTGAAAATGCAATTGCATCTGGAATTAAATATTGGAAGTTTTCTTTCAATCGGCCTAAATAAATTGGATCTTTCGTATAAGAAATAAATTTTTTCAAAGGAGTTTTAACTACAGATTTTCCAATTGCTTCGTAAACAAAATGATCATTGTTGTCTAAAACAATCATTCCCATGTGGTTGAAATCGTTTCCGTTGTAGCCTTCTGTAACTGCGTTTATAGCTTCGCACATTGGCCCACAATTGATATTAATGAATAATAGGTCTCCGTTTTTTAATTCTTCATTTTGTGCATAGCTATTTTGATTAGTAACTAAAAAAAATGCGAAGAAAAGTGTTAAGTTTAATATAGATTTCATTATGATAATTAAAAAAGTATTCCACCAAAACCAATTCCAATGGTGCTATAGTTTTGATTTTTTATTACAAAATTATGATTTGTTGCAAAGATGAAGATTTTTGTATCACTTTCAAACTCAATTCCAAATTGATAATTGGTGAATTTTCCGTTTTTATTTCCTCTACCAATTGCAGTGTTCCAACCGTAAGCAAACTTTCCGTAAATTCGAGTTTCAGAACCGATTTTAGGTGCTAATGTTAAACTTGATGCGATAGGAATACTGTAAGTACTGTCGTAAATATTTGCGTAAATTCCTGATAAAGCACCAAGTTTCAACCAATTGTTATACATAATTCCGTATTCGTATTGGCTACCAATTCCGGCAAGAACAAACTTCGAAGGTTCGCTCATTTTACCTGTATTTCCATCGAAATAAGCATTTTTGTTTGAGTTTGGATTGAATATTAAAAGATAGTCAATAGCTTGATATTTTACAAAATTCGCATTTTTTTCTTGTGAAAAACTATTTATAAAACTAAGTGTAATTAAGCTAATAAAAATGTGTTTTTTCATAAAATAAAGTAAAGAAGCTTATTCAGCTTCTTTAAAATTTGGATTATATATTTTTTCAAACGCTAAAGGTTCAATACCATTTTCTACATTGTAATTTCCAATTTTGGTTCTTCTTAAAGCGGTTAAATGTCCGCCAGAATTTAATGCTTTACCAAAATCAAAAGCTAACGAGCGAATATAAGTTCCTTTGCTACAAACTACTCTAAAATCAATTTCAGGTAATTCAATCCTAGTGATTTCGAATTCTGATATTTCAATTTTTCTTGATGCAATTTCAACTTCTTCTCCAGCTCTTGCATGTTCGTATAAACGTTTCCCGTCTTTTTTTAATGCAGAAAAAATAGGAGGAAACTGGTCAATTTCGCCAATGAATTGTTTAGTTGTTTCTAATATTAATTCGTTAGTAATGTGTTCTGTTGGGAATGTTTCGTTGATTTGCGTTTCTAAATCGTAAGATGGTGTAGTTGCGCCAACAGTAATTGTACCCGTGTATTCTTTAATTTGTCCTTGTAATTCTTGAATTCTTTTTGTGAATTTTCCTGTACAAATAATTAGTAAACCAGAAGCTAAGGGATCTAAAGTACCAGCATGTCCAATTTTAAATTTTTTTGGCAAACCTAAGTTTTTAATTAGGGCATATTTTACTTTATTAACTGCTTGAAACGAGCTCCAAGTTAAGGGCTTGTCTATTAATAAAACTTGTCCTTCTTGAAATTCTTCAGGAGATAATTTTGTCATTTTATTTATAAAAGTTGAAGTAAACTAAAAGTATGATTCCGATTATAATTCGGTACCAACCCCAAAATTTGAAACCATATTTAGTTAATACATTGATGAATGTTTTTACTGCAATTAAAGCAACTATAAAGGCAACTACGTTTCCGATAATGAAAGTTGTAATGGTTTCGTTTGTTGCTAAAATCATTTCATATCCTTTTTGTTCAAACTCTGTACCTTTTCCCCAAGTTTTTACAAAAACCGAATAAACGGTAACTGCAAGCATGGTTGGAACAGCCAAAAAGAATGAAAATTCAGCTGCAGCTTTTCTGCTTAAACCTTGAGTCATTCCTCCGATTATCGAGGCTGCTGAACGCGATGTTCCGGGCATCATAGCTAAACATTGCCAAAAACCGATAGTAATTGCTTTTTTGAAAGTTATGTCTTTTTCATCGTTAATCTTCGGGTTTTTAAACCATTTGTCAACAAATAAAAGCACTACACCTCCTAAAACTAAAACTGTAGAAATAGCAATTTGGTTGCCTAAAACAGCTTCAATTTTATCATCTAATAAATAGCCTAATCCTAACGCAGGAATTACTGCAAAAGCAAGTTTTAGGTAGAAATTGAAATTTGAAAAATCGAAAAATTTTTTCCAATATAAAACAACAATAGAAAGAATTGCACCGAATTGAATAGAAACCTGAAACATTTTAAGGTATTCTGTTTCTTCCATTCCCATTAATGCAGCAGTAAATCCCATGTGGGCTGTTGAAGAAATTGGAAGGTATTCTGTTAAACCTTCAACAATAGCAATAATAATTGCTTGTAATGTATCCATTTAAGTGTTTTTAATGTTTGTTATTTTTTTGGTTTTTTGAAAATTGAATAGATACAAACTCCAAATCCTAAAAAGATTACGGTTGGTGCTAAACGAATTCTTCTGAAACTGAAAACGTCTTTGTTAAAAACGTTTGGATCATCACTTCCACCACCAGACATTAAGATGAAACCTAAGGCGATTACAGCTAATCCGATGATTAAAATGATGTAATTTTCTTTATGAAATAAAAGTTTGTCGTTGTTTTCTGTATTTTCCATATTTTTAGTATAAATCGTCTGATTTTAAATTTAAGAAACGTTGTGTTGCAAAAAACGTGCTGATGTAAGTTATGATAATTCCAACAATAAAAATTCCGCCACAAACGATAATTAATGATTCTGTATCTTCGAGAATTAATAAACTTGGGAATTTAGAGTCTACGTAATATGCAATTGCTATAACACCTATAATTGCTAAGATTGAACCAATCATTCCTAATTTTACACTTGTCCAAATAAATGGTTTTCTGATGAATGATTTTGTTGCGCCTACCATTTGCATGGTTTTGATAATAAACCGTTTAGCGTAAACAGATAACCGTAATGAGCTATTAATTAATAAGAATGAAATGAATGCAAAAACGCCACTGATAACTAAAATCCAAAATGTGATTTTTGAAATGTTTTCGTTAACCAATTCTATTAATTGTTGATCGTAAACTACATCTTCAATTAAATCATTTTCTTTAAAAGTTAATTCAATGTTTTTAATGCTGTCTTTTTCAACATATTCACCGTTAAAACGAATGTCATAAGAATTTTGAAGTGGATTAAATCCTAAAAAATGAACAAAATCTTCACCAATAACTTCTTTCTGATCTAATGCAGCAGAATCTTTATGTACAAATTTATAGTCTTTAATATATGGAGCTGTTTTTAAAGATTCTTCAAATTTAGCTAAATCTGTTGCAGTAGCTTTATCTTTGAAATAGATTGACATTGGAATGTTTTCTCTAAAATTATTTGATATTTTTTCAGAGTTTATTAAAAATAAACCCAATGAACCCAATAAAAATAATACTAAAAAGATACTTAAGATAACCGAAAAGTATGAAGATATTAGTCTTCTTTTTTGATATCTCTCAAACGAACTTGCCATATTTCAAATTTTAAAGGGTAAAAATACTAAAGAAAATTATTTTTCAGCCATTATATCGCGTAAAGATTTACATTTCTTATAAATATAGTTTATTTTTGTGAAACTTTTTAAAAACGAATCTTGAGTGTTTGTTTTTAATTATTTGAATATTAGTTAATTAAGGAAAATTGTACGGTAAAATGAAATACAATCCGAACGAGATAGAAGCCAAATGGCAAAAATATTGGAGCGAAAACCAAACGTTCAAAGCAAAAAACGATTCAGATAAACCTAAATATTATGTGTTAGATATGTTTCCTTATCCGTCTGGAGCTGGGTTACACGTTGGGCATCCGTTAGGTTATATTGCTTCGGATATTTATGCGCGTTTCAAACGTCATCAAGGATTTAATGTTTTGCATCCTCAAGGTTATGATTCATTTGGTTTACCTGCAGAACAATATGCAATTCAAACAGGTCAGCATCCTGCAATTACTACAGAAGCTAATATTAATAGATATAGAGAACAATTAGATAAAATTGGTTTCTCATTCGATTGGAGTAGAGAAGTGCGTACTTCAACTCCTGAATATTACAAACACACACAATGGATTTTTATTCAATTGTTCAATTCATGGTATAATAAGGTTACAGATAAAGCTGAAAGTATTTGTACTTTAATCGATATTTTTTCGAAAGAAGGAAATGCAAATGTACAAGCAGTTTCTGATGAAAATATTGAACCATTCACAGCTGAACAATGGAATGCTTTTTCTGAAGATCAAAAAGAAAGAATTTTATTACAATATAGATTAACGTATTTAGCAGAAACAGAAGTAAACTGGTGTCCGGCTTTAGGAACTGTTTTAGCGAATGACGAAATTATTAATGGAGTTTCTGAGCGTGGTGGTCATCCGGTTATTCGTAAAAAAATGACGCAATGGTCTATGCGTATTTCAGCTTATGCAGAACGTTTACTTCAAGGTTTAGATGAAATTGATTGGTCTGAATCTATTAAAGAGTCGCAACGTAACTGGATTGGAAAATCTGTTGGAGCATCGGTTACTTTTAACTTAAAGGAATCTGATGATACAATTGAAGTTTTTACAACGCGTCCTGATACAATTTTTGGAGTAACATTTATGACTTTAGCGCCAGAGCACGAATTGGTTTCTAAAATCACAACTCCAGAACAAAAAGAAGCTGTTGAAGCTTATATCGAAGCTACTGCAAAAAGAAGCGAGCGTGAGCGTATGGCAGATGTTAAAACTATTTCAGGAGTTTTCACAGGTGCTTATGCAGAACATCCGTTTACAAAAGTACCAATTCCGGTTTGGATTGGTGATTACGTTTTAGCTGGTTACGGAACTGGTGCTGTAATGGCGGTTCCTTGTGGTGACGAGCGTGATTATGCTTTTGCTAATTTCTTTAAAGTGACAGAAGGAATGCCTGAGATTAAAAATATTTTTAATCAAGATATTTCTGAAGCTGCTTACGGAGAAAAATCTGGTTTTGAATTAGTGAATTCTGATTTCTTAAACGGATTAGATTATAAAGAAGGAACTAAAAAAGTTATTGAACATTTAGAAGCGATTGGTGCAGGAAAAGCAAAAGTAAATTACCGTTTACGTGATGCTGTTTTCTCACGTCAACGTTATTGGGGAGAACCGTTCCCAGTTTATTACGTGAACGGATTACCTAAAATGATTGATGCGAAATTTTTACCAATTGTTTTACCAGAAGTTGAAAAATACCTTCCAACAGAAGATGGGCAACCACCATTAGGAAATGCTTCTGTTTGGGCTTGGGATACTATTAATAATAAGGTTGTAGATAACTCCTTAATAAATAACGAAACTATTTTCCCGTTAGAATTGAATACAATGCCAGGTTGGGCAGGGTCTTCTTGGTATTGGTTACGTTATATGGATGCTGAAAATCCAACTGACTTTGCTTCTCAAGAAGCTATTGCATATTGGGATAGTGTTGACTTATATATAGGAGGTAGTGAACATGCAACAGGTCACTTATTATATTCTCGTTTTTGGAATAAGTTTTTAAAAGATCGTGGTTTTGTTAAAGCTGAAGAGCCTTTTAAAAAATTAATTAACCAAGGAATGATTTTAGGAACTTCTGCTTTTGTTTACAGAATTAAAGGAACTAATACTTTTGTTTCAAAAGGAAAAATTGGTGAATATAAAGTGCAGCCAATTCATGCAGATGTTTCTTTAGTAAATAATTCTTCAGAATTAGATGTTGATGGATTTAAAGCTTGGCGTCCTGATTTTGCAAATGCAGAATTTATTTTAGAAGACTCAGGAAAATACATCGTAGGACATGAAGTTGAAAAAATGTCTAAATCTAAATTCAATGTAGTTAATCCAGATGAGATTAGTGAAGAATACGGAGCAGATACGTTACGTTTATACGAAATGTTCTTAGGTCCGTTAGAACAAGCTAAGCCTTGGAACACTGCCGGAATTACTGGTGTAGCAGGTTTCTTAAAAAAATTATGGAAATTATATGCAGATGATAATGGTGTAATTGTTGTTGACGAAGAGCCAACAAAAGAAATGTATAAAACGTTACATAAAACTATTAAGAAAGTTTCTGAAGATATAGAGAATTTCTCTTTCAATACTTCAGTTTCCCAATTTATGATTTGTGTAAATGAATTAACGCAACAAAAATGTCATCATAAAGCAATTTTAGAACCTTTGGCAATTTTAGTTTCGCCTTATATTCCTCATATTGCAGAAGAGTTATGGAGTCTGTTAGGAAATTCAGGTTCTATTTCAGAAGTTGCTTATCCTAAATATGAAGAAAAACATTTGGTAGAAAGTTCAAAAGAATATCCAGTTTCGTTTAACGGGAAAATGAGATTTAAAATTGAATTACCATTAGATTTAACTGCAGAGCAAATTCAAGAGATTATTATGAATGATGAAAGAACTATTGCGCAATTAGCAGGTAAAGAACCTAAAAAAATTATTATTGTTCCTGGTAAAATTATCAATATTGCAGGATTTTAAATGAATAGAAAAAGCCTTTCAATTTGAAAGGCTTTTTCTATTTTGTTAATCTGACAATGAATGCTTCTGGATAAAATCTTCTTAAATTAATTAGATTTCTTTCGGCGTCAATTTTATTTCTATAGTTTCCAACAATTAATTTGTACTTCGGTTCTGAGTAAATTATGGTTGCATCTATATTTGGGTGATTGTTTTTAAATTCGTTGAATTTTTTTTCAGATTCTGATTTATCACCATAGTAAAGTTGAATAGAAAAATTCTTATAAATTGAAAAATTATTGTTAAAAAGTTTCTTTTGATCAAGTAATTTTTCAAAGCTATGGTCTTGACTAAGATTAAATTGAGTTGATTGAGCTGAAGTTTTCTGTATGAA
This sequence comes from uncultured Flavobacterium sp., assembly GCF_947632075.1. Taxonomy (GTDB): domain Bacteria; phylum Bacteroidota; class Bacteroidia; order Flavobacteriales; family Flavobacteriaceae; genus Flavobacterium. The sequence goes on along the minus strand of NZ_CANRNX010000012.1, from coordinate 302 downwards.
TAAAAATGTTAAAATTGTGATAAAACACACAAACAGATTTCTTAAATTCTTCATAATGAATAGGATTTGATACAAAATTACAATTTCTTTAAAATATACTGAATAAATCATGTTATTTAGAATGTTTATAAATTACAATTTATAGTAAATGAGGTTTTTGTTAGTGATTGTTATGTTGTATTTTTGTCGGAGTTTATAAATAAAAGGTGTAAAAGGGTCTGTTGTTTTTAATAGGAATTTTAAACCAAAATTAGTTGATAATCATTTTTTAACTATGAAAAAAGTGGGTAACCATAATTCGT
>NZ_CANRNX010000011.1 GCF_947632075.1 uncultured Flavobacterium sp. | reverse complement strand
ATTCATTCATAATGCAAGATTTTAAAGCTTTTTTAAATTTAAATGACTTGCGAAGTTATCAGAATTAAAAATAATTAACAATTTTTTTAATACTGTTTTTAAATTACAATTAGTTCTAATTATGATGTATTTAATGAAAGAGGATTGTTCTTGTTTGATTTTATGCTTCTTACAATAGTTTATGTTTAGGTAAAATAATTTAAAAAAAGTGTTTTTTAAATTTATAGGTATTTGACACTTCAGCTATATTATTATATATTTGCAACTTAGTTTAAAAAGATAACTGTATGTTCGATAATTTAAGTGATAAACTAGATAAAGCTCTACATATATTAAAAGGTCACGGTAAAATTACTGAGGTAAACGTTGCCGATACTTTAAAAGAAGTTCGTCGTGCCTTATTAGATGCCGATGTTAACTTTAAAATTGCTAAAGATTTTACTAATAGAGTAAAAGAAAAAGCAATGGGTCAAGACGTATTAACTACGTTGCAACCAGGGCAATTAATGGTTAAAATCGTTAAAGATGAATTAACAGAATTAATGGGAGGTGATGCTGCTGGTGTAAACTTGTCTAGTAATCCTTCGGTTATTTTAATGTCTGGTTTACAAGGTTCAGGTAAAACTACCTTTTCTGGTAAATTAGCTAATTTCCTTAAAACAAAGAAAAACAAAAAACCTTTATTGGTAGCTTGTGATATTTACCGTCCGGCGGCGATTAATCAGTTGCATGTGGTTGGTGAACAAATTGGTGTTGAAGTATATTCAGAACCAGAAAATAAAAATCCTGTTTCAATTTCAGAAAACGCAATTGCGTATGCAAAACAAAACGGATTTAACGTTGTAATCATCGATACGGCTGGTCGTTTAGCGATTGACGAAGAAATGATGAACGAAATTGCTAATGTTCATGCTGCAGTAAAACCACAAGAAACTTTATTCGTGGTTGACTCTATGACAGGGCAAGATGCTGTTAATACAGCAAAAGCATTCAACGACCGTTTAGATTTTGACGGAGTGGTGCTTACTAAATTAGATGGTGATACGCGTGGTGGAGCTGCGATTTCAATTAAATCTATCGTAAACAAACCAATTAAATTTATTGGTACAGGTGAGAAGATGGATGCGATTGATGTGTTCTATCCAGATCGTATGGCTGATCGTATTTTAGGAATGGGAGACGTTATCTCTTTAGTTGAGCGTGCTCAAGCACAATACGACGAAGAAGAAGCGCGTAAATTACAAAAGAAAATTGCTAAGAACGAATTCGGTTTTGACGACTTCTTATCGCAAATTCAGCAAGTGAAGAAAATGGGATCTATGAAAGATCTTGTTGGAATGATTCCTGGTGTTGGAAAAGCATTAAAAGATGTAGAAATTGAAGACGACGCTTTCAAACATATCGAAGCAATCATTCATTCTATGACTCCTGCTGAAAGAGCGAAACCAGCTTTATTAGATGCTAAACGTAAATTGCGTGTCGCTAAAGGATCTGGAACGGATATCAATCAAGTAAATCAATTACTTAAGCAATTTGACCAAATGAGCAAAATGATGAAAATGATGCAAGGTGCAAAAGGTAAAAACCTTATGCGAATGATGGGCGGAATGAAAGGTATGCGCTAAAATATTAAAGGATTAAATTTCTCTGAAGTTTAGTCCTTTTCATTTATATAAACAACACAACAACACACAATTAAAATGCAACTACTAGACGGAAAAAAAGTTTCTGAAGAAATTAAAAATGAAATTGCTGCAGATGTAGCTTTGATTAAAGAACGTGGAGAAAAAGTACCACATTTAGCTGCTATTTTGGTAGGAAGTAATGGTGCGAGTTTAACTTATGTTGGAAGTAAAGTGAAAGCTTGTGAAAAAGTAGGTTTTGATTCTACTTTAGTTTCATTACCAGAAGAAACTACAGAAGAAGAATTATTAGCTAAAATTCAAGAATTGAACAATAATGATGACATTGACGGATTCATTGTTCAATTACCTTTACCAAAACATATTGATGAACAAAAAGTTTTAAACGCTGTAAATCCAGATAAAGATGTTGATGGTTTTCATCCAGAAAATTTTGGACGTATGGCTTTAGAATTAGAGTCGTTTATTCCTGCAACTCCATTTGGAATTTTACAGTTATTAGAGCGTAACAAAATCGATACAAAAGGTAAAAATGTTGTAGTGATTGGTCGTTCTAATATTGTTGGAAAACCAATGAGTTTATTAATGAGTCGTAAGGCATATCCAGGGAACGCAACAGTTACCTTAACGCATTCGGCTACTCAAAATATTGAAGAAATCACACGTGAAGCAGATATTGTAATCACGGCTTTAGGAGTTCCTGAATTTTTAAAAGCAAATATGATTAAAGACGGTGCTGTTATTGTTGATGTTGGAATTACTCGTGTTTCAGATGATAATAACCCAAAAGGGTATGTAATTAAAGGAGATGTTGCTTTTGATGAAGTTTCTGAAAAAGCATCTTGGATTACACCAGTTCCTGGTGGAGTAGGTCCAATGACAATTGCGATGTTAATGAAAAATACATTGATTGCAAGAGAGCGTAAAGCGAGAAAATAAAAAAAGTTCGGTTTATCCGAACTTTTTTATTTAGGTGAATTATTTTCTTAAGTTTTTTCTTTCGTTTCGTAAAGGTCTTTCATTCTCTTCTGAAGACTTTCTTTCGTTTCGAATTGGACGTTCTTCTTTATTTTCAGCTCTTCTTCTATTTGAAGTTTTATCTCGAGTTGGTGGAGGTGTAGTTCTATTTGCTCTTGGTGGAATTTTTGGTAAACTTGCTTCTTCAGTTTTGCTCGAATCTCCAATTAATCGATTTAATTCATTCATTTCTTCAGGAGTAATTTCTCTGTATTTTCCTACAGGAACGTCTAATGAAATATTAACAATTTTTACACGTTTTAAGGCTACAACTTCATAACCTAAATACTCGGTCATTCTACGAATTTGTCTATTTAAACCTTGAGTTAAGAAAATACGAAAAACGGTTCTGCTAATTTTTTCAACTCTACATTTTTTTGTAATAGTATCTAAAATCGGAACGCCATTTCCCATCCTAGTTATAAATCTATCTGTAATTGGTTTATCTACCGTAACAATATATTCTTTTTCGTGATTGTTTCTAGCACGAAGAATTTTGTTTACAATGTCTCCATCATTGGTCATGATTATTAAACCTTCAGAGTCTTTATCAAGTCTTCCAACAGGAAATATTCGAATTGGATAATTGATGTAATCTACAATGTTGTTTCTAACATCTTGATTTGTTGTACATTCGATACCTACAGGTTTATTGAATGCTAAATAAATTGGAGCGTCAAGATTTGCAGCGATTGATTTTCCATCAACACATACTTCGTCAGTAGGTGAAACTCTAGTTCCCATTTCAGGAATTTTTCCGTTAATGGTAACTCGACCTTGTTCAATCAATTTATCTGCCTCACGACGCGAGCAAAAGCCGGCTTCCGATAAAAATTTGTTTAATCTTGTGAATTGTTCTTCCATAGTGCAAAAGTACAATTTTTAATTATAAATCGTTCTCTAAAAATGAAACTGCTTTTTTATATACTTGATTATGTACCAAGCTGTGGCCTAAATTTTCGGTAGATTCAAAATTAATGTTTGGATTATTTTCAAATATTTTGATTGAATCACTATACGGAACTATTGTATCATGTTTGTCATGAATTATTAAAATTGGAATTTCTATTTTTTTAATAAAATCTTGTGTGTTGAAAAAGCTAGTATCTATTTGAAATCTTTCGATAAAAACGTTTAAAAAAGACTGATATGTTTTTGTGTTTAGAGAGAGTAATTTTTTATAGTTAGAAGTAATTCTGTGAAATATATTTGGGCTACCAAATCCGATTATTTTTTTTACAAAAGGAAATTGATATTTAGATTGTGCATAAAACATCGTCATACCTCCTAAAGAATGACCTATTAAATAACTTGGTTTGTATTTTGTACAAACTTCATTGATGAATTCAGCATATAATACAGCATTTAGTTCCTTTCCTGAACTCATTCCTTGTCCAGGGGCGTCTAAAGAAATGATGTTATATTTTTTCTTTTTTAAATATTGAATCATTCCTTGCCAACGTGAGCTATTACTTTCCCAACCGTGAATTAATAACACAGTTTCTTTTTCACCTTGCCAATGGTAAGTTTGAATTTGATGTTCTTTATACTTTAATGTTCCTGTTTTAGCTTTAAGTAGAACTTCTGGAATATTTTTCAATTTTCCGTCTCGTGGAGTTGAAAATACTTTATAAGCGATTTTTCCAGCCTTTTTAGGATTGAAAAAAGAAACAAGATTTAAATAAAAACCTAAAATTTTTGTTTTTAACCAATATTGCAAATTGTGAAAGAGAATCATTAATATAATATTTTGACAAAGATACGAAACCTAATTTTGTATAAGAATTCAAAGAATTAAACCTTTAAAGAGTATTGATTTTGCAAAGAGATAATGTTGAGATGGAGTTAAAAAATGTTAAAAAGGTAATTTGTTGCTTTCTTTTTTTTCTTAATGTAATTAAAAATAGTGTTTATTTTATTTTTAATTAAAAAGGTGATGTTGGTTAATGTAAATTAAGGTGATAATTTTTTAATAAATTAAAATTGTAGTGTTTTTTTTATTGATTTCTTATGTATAAATGTTTTTTTGTGTTTAATTAAATAAATGTTAACGTTATTCTTGTAAAGTTTTTTTTATTAATTTTGAAATCTCTTTAAGAATTTTATGAGATTTTCTTGCTTTATTTAAAGAATTGTAAAAATAAAAGTGTTTTTGAGTGTAAGTTTTTATTAGTCAGTATATTAAGTGATTGTGTGTTTAAGTTTATATAAGTGTAAATTTTTAAATAATAAAAAAAAGATATTTTACATTTTTGTGATTGAAAATAAGTAGCTTATAAAAAATGACTAATATTGTGAATTAAGAAAATGTAAAAAAAGGATTTAGGATAGGTTAATTGTGTTAAAAGAATAAGTGAAATATATATTTTTATTTTTTTATATCATCTAAAAAACTAAATTTGCGTATTCCTGATTTAAAAATCAAACAACAAACAAACAGGAAAAAATTGAATAGTAATAATTGAGTAAACATTAAATTTTAAAAAAAGATGACAAATTTATCAAATGAATCAGTTGAAAAACAAGCGTCTAGTTCTGGATTGTCTAACATTTTTGCAGGAATAGCTGTAGCAGTGTGTCTAGGGTTTGGTTACATTATGTGGGCTTTTGTATTAGGAGCAGGAAGTAACTTCGTAGACGGTAACAATGCCTTAGATCCATTACCAGGAAACTTAATGGGAATGATGTATAAAGGAGGTTACGTTATTGCTGTATTAATTGGTTTATTAACTACAACTGTAGTTTTCGGAATTGAAAGATTCATTGTAATATCTAAAGCTGGTGGAAGTGGAGATAACAAAGCTTTTGTTGGTAAAATTCAAACATTAGTTTCTTCTAACCAAATTAATGAAGCTATCGACTTATGTGATGAACAAAAAGGTTCTGTTGCAAATGTTGTTAAAGCTGCTTTAGTTAAATTTAAAGAAGTGAAAGCTGAAGGATTTGATGCTGATAAAGCAACAGAAACAATTCAGAAAGAAATAGAGGAGGCTACCGTATTAGAAATGCCAATGTTAGAGAAAAATATGATTGTAATTGCTACATTAGTTTCAACTGGTACATTAATCGGTTTATTAGGAACAGTAACTGGTATGATTAAAGCATTCTCTGCTTTATCAACTACAGGTTCACCAGATTCTTCTGCATTAGCAACAGGTATTTCTGAAGCGTTAATGAATACAGCTACTGGTATTGGTACTTCAACTTTAGCTATCGTTTTCTATAATATCTTTACAACTAAAATTGATAAATTAACTCACTTTATTGACGAAGCTGGATTTGCAATTACGCAATCTTACAGAAGAAACAATCGTTAATTAGTAGTTTAATCAATCCAATTTTTAATTGGTTTTAAAGTAAAGAATATGGCAAAAATGAAAAAATCAAGTACAAGAATCGACATGACAGCCATGTGTGATGTGTCGTTCTTGTTGCTAACATTCTTTGTTTTAACATCGACAGCAAAAACTCCAGAAGTACATCCTGTTGATCTTCCAAATTCTACAAAAGAAACTAAAATTCCTACAACTGATATTGTAACATTAAGTGTAGATGAAGATAAAGTTTATTTTGGTTTATCTGGTAGAGATGATAAAATTGATGTATTAGAAAGAATGGGGAAAGAATACAATATCGAATTTTCTAAAGAAGAAATTGAAAAATTTACAACTATGGAAAACTTTGGTGTTGATATCAGAGAGTTAAAACAATTGTTAGCTAAACCAACAGGTGAATTAATGAAACCAGAGAATCATGTCAAAGGAATTCCTTTTAAAGATTCTTTAAATAACCAGCTTTCTGCTTGGGTAAGACATGCTAGAGAATCTACATGGGCAAGAAAGAAAGATTTCGTTAAGGTTGCTATTAAAGGAGATGCTGAAGAAAAATTCGGTACTGTAAGTGAAGTGGTTCAAATTTTGCAAGAACAAAGACAAAATCGTTTCTACTTAGTTACAGGTTTAAGAGATTCAGACTTCTAATTTAAATAATGAATAAGAAATGGCAGAATTAAATACTGATAGTAGCGGAAAAGGTGGTAAAAAAGTAAGAAGTAAAAAAGAAAATGCTGCAGTAGATTTAACTGCAATGGTTGACTTAGCTTTCTTATTAATTACTTTCTTCATGCTAACTACATCTTTGTCAAAACCTCAGTCTATGGAATTAACCATGCCTGATAAAAAAGACGTAGATGTAACAGATAAACAAGAAGCAAAAGAATCTAAAACCATGACTATTTTAATTGGAAAAGATAATTCGTTAAAATATTACATGGGGATGTTTGATTCGCCTTACCAAGGTATCGGTCCAACTGATACAACTTATGGTAAAAACGGAATCAGACAAGTTATTTTGCAAAAAATGGCTAACCTAAAAGCTCAAGGTTTTGTAGATAAAGACGGATTGTTAGTTTTAATTAAATCAACAGATGATGCAATTTATACTAACATGATTGATATTCTAGACGAAATGGCTATTACAGGTGTAAAGTTATATGCTATTAATGATATGACTGAGGCTGAAAAACAAATCATGCAGTAATGCATAATAAAAATTAAGTATATGGCAAATATGAACGTTTTCGGTAAAGATTGGACGAATATCGTATTTGAAGGACGTAACAAATCCTATGGAGCTTATAAACTTCGTGAAGAAAGTACTAAAAATACAGTTTTGGCGCTTTTATTCGGAATGGGAGTTGTTGCTTTAGGTTTTGCCGGTAAAACAATTTACGATGCCGTTTTCTCTCAGTTTGCTAATAAAAAAGCAGATACCGAACAGGTAGAAGTGATTGATGTAATTCTTCCAGAATTACCAGATCCAGAACCACCTGTTGAAGAGATACAAGAAGAAACACCTCCACCTCCACCACCTGAAGCTCCTGCTGATGCTTCTAAATCTGTACAAGAAGAAAAAGCTTTTACAGAAACTGTGGTTAAAAAAGATGAAGAGGTTGTAAATGAAGCAAAAACAGCTCAAGAAGATTTTGATGATAAAACTACATCAGGTCGTGAAGATAGACCTGCATCTGAAGATGGAGATTTAAAAACTAAAGGAGAGCAGACTGGTGGTGCTGATAAAGGTTCTCAAGGAACTGGAAAAGGTAATAACTTTGCTGAAGATGATAACAAAATTCACACGTTATTCCAAAATAAAGCAGAACCTGTTGATGGAATGCAAAAATTCTATCAATCATTTGTTAGAAAATTCAACGCTCCAGATGTAGGTTCAAACGTGAATCAAATTAAGGTAATGTTGAAATTTGTAGTTGAAAAAGATGGATCTTTTAGTCAAATTACTGTGGTAAATGATCAAAATGGAGCCGGAAAAGAAGCGATTAGAGTTTTAAAAACTATGCCGAAATGGAAACCAGGAATGCAAAATGGTAAACCAGTTCGTTCTAGTTTCAACTTACCAATTACAATTAAAGTTTCAAACTAATGATAAAAAAGTTTATAGATACTTTTAAAGAAAAATCGCTATCTCAGCGATTTTTCTTTATTTTAGGAATAATTTTTCTTTTATTGTATTTTATTTTAGGAAGTTTTTTTATTCTTGTTGAAAATTTACCATTCGATATACCATATACTAACAGAGTTATCTTTGGAGTTATATTGATCGTTTATAGTATTATTAGATTTTTTAGAATTATTAAAAAAGATTAAAATTAAAGCCTTATTATTAAGGCTTTTTTTGTTTATTTGATTCTTTAGATTGTGATGTTTTAAGTTTATAATAATGGAAATAGAAAATAGTTTTATCACTAAATTTTTTTTCGATTTGTATAGTAACTGGGTTGTTGATTCAGAAGCTAAAGATTATTTTGGTTCTCACTTTAAAATAAAATCTATTCCAATTATGTTTCGTAAAGCAAAGGTAACACCCAAAAAGGTTGGTTGTTTTGTTGCTTTATGGAAGCGTGATGGTTTAGGTAAAACGATTCCCTACGATGTTTCGGACTCTTTCGATTATTATTTTATTGAAATTGAAGACGAAAGTAAACATGGTATTTTCATATTTCCAAAAGCAGTTTTAGTTCAAAACAAAATTTTAAGTTCAGAAAAAGAAGGTAAACGTGGTTTTAGATTATATCCATTTTGGTGTACAAATTTAAATATCACAGCTCAAAAAACTCAGAATTGGCAGTTGCCTTATTTTGTTGATTTAAACCAATCTGAAAGTGATTTATTCATGCAGTTAAAAAAAATAATTCAATTATAATGTACCAACAAATCATTGCCCAACAACAAACAATCTTAAACAGTTTAAATAAACAAAAATCAATATTAAGTTGGTTGCGTTTAGTTTTATTGCTAGCGGCTATTTATTGCTTTTATTTAATGCTTTTTCACCGTGATGGCATTTACGGATTTTATGCTTCGGTTTTATTTGTTGTTTTTTTAGTAGTGGTACATTTTCATACTAAGAAGCAAGAAAAAGTAAATTACCATTTGGCTTTAAAGAAGATTAACGAAGATGAAATTGCCTTTTTAGAAGGAAATTTTAATTTTGATGAAGGAATAGAATTTCAAAATCCGCAACATGCTTTTTCTTATGATTTAGATTTATTCGGAAGAAACTCTATTTTTCAGTTTATCAATCGTACCGGAACTTCGTTAGGAAAAAACAGATTAGCTGCAAATTTGCAAGAAATTCCAACTTCAGAACAAATTTCATTAAAGCAAAAAGCTGTTGCAGAATTAGCTTCAAATATTGAATTTCGTCAGCATTTTCAAACCTTAGCAGCTTTGGCAGCAACTACAAATAAAGAAAATAGTGCTATTAAAAACTGGACAACTAATGAAGTTTCTCATCCAAATAAAATTTATTCGGTTTTAGCCGTTTTAGTTCCCATCTTATTCGTAGGTTCGTTAATTGGTTATTGGTTGAATGTCGATGAGATTTTTGGTAAATTAAGCTTGTTTTTCTTTTCGTTGAACTTGGTAGTTTTCGGTTCTTTCACCAAATTCATCATGAATGAAATCGGAAAGAGCGACAAAATTGCAACTAGTTTACAGCAATATGCTCAAATGATTCGTTTCTTTAATGAAAATAAATTCGAATCAGTATATTTAAATCAAATTCAAGCACAAATTAAAAATGAAAAATCAGATGCAAATGTTGCTTTAGCTGAACTTTCAAATCTTTTTGAAAAATTGAATACAGTTGCCAATTTGTTTATTTTTATTGCGTTTAACGGAACTTTTCAATATCATTTTTGGGTTTATAAAAAACTTCAAAATTGGAAAAAACAGTATTTAGCTTATTTATGGAATTGGATTGAAATTATTGGTGAAATCGAAACTTTAAATAGTTTGGCTAATTTCGCTTACAACAATCAAGAATATGTTTATCCGGCGGTTACAGAAGATAAAATCAAGTTTAAAGATTTAGGACATCCATTGTTACCTAAAACTAAGCGCGTTAGAAATTCAATTGATTTTACCAATCAGCAATTTGTGATTTTAACCGGAAGTAATATGAGCGGAAAAAGTACTTTTTTACGTACCGTTGGAATTAATTTGGTGTTAAGTTACGCAGGTGCGCCGATAGATTGTAAAGAAACGCAAGTTTTTCCGTTGCCTTTGTGGGTTTCTATGCGATTGACCGATTCGCTTTCTGACAGTGAATCTTTCTTTTTTGCAGAAGTAAAACGTTTGAAAGAAATTGTAACCCAAGCTGAAAAGCAAACCATTTTTGTTTTACTTGATGAGATTTTAAAAGGTACTAATTCAGACGATAAAAAGTCGGGAACCGTTGGAGTGATTGAAAAGCTTCATCAATTAAATGTTTTAGGAATGATAGCAACGCATGATTTAGAAGTTTGTGAAACGGCTGATAAATATCCGAATGCGATGGTTAATAAACGCTTCGAAGTTGAAATTATAAATGATGAATTACATTTTGATTATACTTTGAAAGATGGAGTTTGTCAAAATAAAAATGCCACTTTCATCATGAAAAAGATGGAAATTATATAATATTAAAATTCAATTAGAAATTTCTATACAAGATTTTTTATAATTTATTTTGCTTAAATTTGATGTAAACAGATTTTTATGCAAATACTTGTAATTGAGGATGATAAACGAATTAGTGATTTTCTAGTCAAAGGACTTGAAGAACAAGGTTTTTTAGTTACTCTTTGTAAATCTGCAGAAGTTGTTTTAAGTGATTTTTTATCGATTCAATGGGATTTAATAATTTGTGATGTTATGTTACCAGGAATGGACGGAATTCAATTGGTACAAACTTTACGTTTTAAAAAAATATTTGCGCCCATATTAATGTTAAGTGCTTTAAATACGATTCAGGATAAGGTTACAGCTTTAGATTACGGTGCAGATGATTATATTACCAAGCCTTTTCATTTTGATGAATTACTTTCTCGCATTAAAGCGTTAACAAGAAGATTAAATTATAACAACCTAGAAGAACAATCTCAAATTTTAGAATTCAGAAATCTAAAAGTAGATTTAAATCAATATAAGTTTTATTTAAACGATTTAGAAATAGAACTTTCTCCTCGTGAATACAAATTATTAATTTATCTTATCGAAAATAAGGGGAAAACAGTTTCTCGAGTTCAAATTTTAAATGCAGTTTGGGGGATTAATTTTAATAATCATACAAACGTAGTTGATGTTTACATTTCATATTTGAGAAATAAATTTGAACTAGGTCAGGATAAATTTATTTATACAATTAAGGGGGTCGGGTATATGTTTAAATAACTGTTATGAGTTTAAAAAATAGATTGTTAATTTTCTCTGTAACTACTTTTTCATTAGTAATATTAATTGCTTCAGCTGCGATTTATATTTCATTTTATAAAAAGATGGAAACTAATGAATTAACTTCGTTGAAAAATAAAACGCTTTTAGCTGCTATTTATTATCTTGAAGCTGATGAAATTAATTCTATAGAACACGAATCTATTCACCAGCAATTACGAAAATCTATTTCTAGAAAAAACATTGCTGTTTTTAATAGTGACAATCAATTTTTTCGTGGTGAAATGAGCGAATACGATGAAATTTCTACTCAATTTTTAAATCAAATTCGTACCAAATCTGAAGCAAATTTTATTACTGGCGATTATTTCTATAATGGATTGTTTTATAAAGATAACGAAGGTGATTTTGTTGTAATAACTCGTGAATCCAAAAATGATTTTAACCAACAGTTATTTACTTTATTAAAAATTTTAATCATAGTTTTCTTAGTTGGTATTTTACTAATTTATATTTTTTCACATTTTTTAGTAAAATTTACTTTTCAACCTTTAACTAATATCATAAATCAAATAAAACAGCGTGATCATAATATGCTAACGCAACCTTTAGAAACAACTGATTCTTTTTCCGAAATTCAAGATTTAGTTATAAGCTATAATCATTTTATAGAACGTTTAGAAAAAACTTTTTATATTCAGAAAAATTTTATTGATTATGTTTCTCATGAACTTAGAACTCCAATTACTGCTTTATTAGGCACTTTAGAAGTTACTTCTCAAAAAGATCGTTCGAATCTAGAATATCAACAAGCAATGCAAAAATTAAATCAATACGTGATTGATTTAGAAGTTACTTTAGATAATATGATGCTTTTATCTGGAGCGAAAACCAATTTTGAGTTTTCTAAAATCCATATCGATGAGATTATTTGGCAGGTTTCTGAACAAATGATAATGTATCATAACGCACAAATAAATGTGAACATTTTGGTGCAACAATCGAGCTTACTGAAAATTAAAGGAAATGCCCAATTACTTCAGTTAGCATTAAATAATTTAGTTGAAAATGCCATTAAATATTCTAACAATCAGTTTATTGAAATTGATTTAAAAGAAGAAAATCAAAAATTGTTAATTGCTATTAAAGATATTGGAATTGGTATTCCTAAAGAAGACATTCCAAACGTAACAGACAATTTTTTTAGAGCCAAAAATACTCAATCTTATAACGGAAAAGGTATTGGTTTATCTATGTCGAATATTATTTTTACTTTACATCAAATTCAATTACAAATTAAAAACAACAATCCTAAAGGAACTGTAGTTGAATTGATTTTTCCTGAAATGAATTAGTTTCTAATCTAATTCTAATCTAACCTAAATTTTCTTTTAATTTTTTGAGTCTACTTTTGATTTTAAAATTAATAAAATGCATAAAGGTTACTTACTCACATCGCTAATTGCTGTTTTTTGCTTGAATTTTTCACACGCACAAAACTATAATCTTCATGAAATAGAAACTTCTTTTTTGCAAAATAATTATAGTTTATTAGCAAAAAAACTCGAGATTTCTCAGTCCGAAGCTTTTTTAGTTCAAGAAAAATTATTACCTAATCCATCATTAACTATTGAAGAAGTTAATTTATGGAAAAACGGATCAAGTGAAAAATTGCCTTATTTATTTGGAAAATATGGTAAAACTCAACAAATTTCGGTTGAATTAGAACAACTTATTGAAACTGCTGGTAAACGAAAAAAACGCGTGGCTATTAAGCAATCACAAGTAAAACAAACTTCTTTTGAATACGAAGAACTTTTACGTGAATTAAAACGTGAATTGCGTTTATCGTATTGGAATTTATATCGTATTATTCAAACGCAAAAACAGACAGAAACATTATTAGAATTATACACCCAATTGCATGAACAATATGCAAAGCAAGCAAAGTTGCAGAATGTTTCTCAAGCAGATGCATATCGAATTCAAACTGCTTTGTTAAATCTACAAGCTGAAAATTCTGAATTACTTCAAGAACAAGCTCAGTTACTATTATCACTTCAAAAGTTAACGCAAATTCCTAATTTACAATTACAACAAATTCAATTTGCAAATTTATTGTTCAATCTTTCCAATAAGCTACCAATTGATTTAGTAGATAAAATTCATCAAAATAATATTGGAATAAAAAAGCAAGAAAATCAAATACAATTAACCAATCAGCAATTAAATTTAGAAGAATCTCAGAAAATCCCAGACTTAAAACTTCAAATAAGTTATGATCGTGGTGGAAATATTATGCGTGATTTTGTTGGAGTTGGAGTAAACTTCGATTTGCCAATTTTCAATAGAAATAAAGGAAATATTAACGCTGCAAAAAATGCTATTGATATTCAAAAAGTGGAACAAAATGCATTAGTTAATCAAGTTGAAAACGAAACAAATTATGCCGTTAGTCAAATGCTTCATTTTGAAAGTTTATTAAAACAACGCAATAATTTTCAACAAGAAAATACTATTCAATTACTAAAAAACTTCCATAAACATTTAAGCTCTAAGCAAATTACAATATTAGAATTTATTGATTTTACGCAAGCACATCTCGAAGCAGAAAAGGCTTATAATAAATGGTTATTAGATTATTATACCAATTACGAACAGTTACAATATTTAGTAGGAAAAGACTTTTAATTATGAATACAGTACAAAAATATATTTTAGTAACAGGTTTATTTTTAAGCTTGTTTTCATGTAATAAAAATTCAGAAAAAGAAATTTCTAAAAATGTGAGTGAAGAAAAGTTTTGTTTAAATGAACAATTGAAAAATACAACAGATATTGTTAAGGTTTCTGAAAAACCAATTCAAGAACAAATGACTTTTACCGGAAAAATTGAATATAACGAAAACGATTTGGTTGCCTTTAAAAGTTTACTTGAAGGATTTGTAGAAAACGTTTCGTTTGAATTGGGTGATTACGTAAAACAAGGTCAAGTTTTAGCAACAGTAAAATCGCATCAAATTCAAGAATTGATTCAACAAAAAGAATCCTTTACTAGTCAAATTTCTTTTTTAGAAAATAGAGTAAAATCACAAATAGAGCTTTTAAATGATGGAATGATTGCTGCTCCTGAATTATTAGAAACTCAAAATGAACTTACTCAAGCCAAAATTGAAAGAAACCGAATTTTAGAAAATTTGAATATGTATAAAGCAATTGGTAACGGTTCTTTCCAAATTTTAGCTCCAAAAAATGGTTACATTATCCAAAAAAATATTAGTAAAGGCCAAACTCTTACTGCCGATAGCGAACCTTTATTTTCAATTTCAAACTTAAAACAAGTTTGGGTAATGGTAAATATTTATGCAAGTAATTTACGATATATTAAAGTTGGAGATGCTGTTAAAGTTAGAACAGTTGCTTATCCGGATGAGTTGTATCAAGGAAAAATTAATAAAATTTATAATGTTTTTGATGATAATGAGCACGTTTTAAAAGCGCGTGTTGTTTTAGAAAATCAAAAATTAAACTTAATGCCGGGTTTAGGTGCGGATATAATTATTGATAAAAAAGTAAATGATCAAAAGGCTTTTGCAATTCCAAATAAGGCAAAAGTTTTTCATAATAATAATGATTACATCGTGATTTATAAATCAGATTGTGAATTAGAATTTCGTAAAATAAATGTAATCGCACAAAACGAAGAGGTTTTTTATATACAAGAGAAATTAACTTCTAATGAAAAAGTAATCACTTCAAATGCTCTATTAATTTTCGAACAATTAAAACAATAATTATGAAGAAGTTTGTACAGGCTATCGTAACATTTTCGTTAAAAAACACTTCTTTAATTTTATTTCTAACTTTAGGATTATTGTTTGGTGGAATTTACGCTTTAAAGCATACTTCAATTGAAGCTTTTCCGGATGTTACTAATACTAGAGCTCGAATCATTACACAATGGCCAGGTAGAAGCGCAGAAGAAATTGAAAAGTTAATTACCTTACCTATTTCTAAGGAAATGAATTCGATTCCTAAAAAATCGAATATTCGTTCGGTTTCACTTTTCGGACTTTCAGTTGTTACAGTTCAGTTTGAAGATGAAGTTGATGATTTCTATGCTCAACAATATGTTTCTAATAAATTACGCGGAGTTGATTTACCCGATGATGCTGATGTTTCTGTTGAACCACCTTCTGGCGCAACTGGTGAAATTTTTAGATACGTTATTAAAAGTGATTTGCCAATTAAAGAAATTACAGCTATTCAAGATTGGGTTATCGAGCGTGAATTATTAGGTGTTGCTGGGGTTGCAGATGTAGTGAGCTTTGGTGGTGAAAAAAAGATTTACGAAATACAAATCAATCCAACCGAATTAAAAAACTTCGATTTATCTCCCACAGATGTGTATGAAGCTGTTTCTAAATCTAACGTAAATGTTGGTGGAGATGTGATTCAACAAGGAGATCAAGCTTATGTTGTACGTGGTGTTGGTCTGTTAGATAAGATTGAAGATATTGGGAATATTACCATTAAGCTAAACGGTTCTACTCCAGTTTTAATAAAAAACG
Source organism: uncultured Flavobacterium sp. (assembly GCF_947632075.1). Lineage (GTDB taxonomy): Bacteria > Bacteroidota > Bacteroidia > Flavobacteriales > Flavobacteriaceae > Flavobacterium. The sequence continues at coordinate 27,197 of NZ_CANRNX010000011.1, read as the reverse complement.
TTGCTAATGTTGTAGTTTCAAGTAAGCCTAGATTAGGCCAAGTTGGTTACAATGAACATGACGATTTAGTAGAAGGAATTGTAATTATGCTTCGAGGTGAAAATCCGTCTGAAGTTATTAATCGTCTAAAAGAAAAAATTACAGAACTTAATGAAAGAATTTTACCAGAAAATGTTCAAATTGAAACCGTAATAGATCGCACCAAATTGGTAGATAATACCGTTTATACTGTTTCTAAAAATATAGTCGAAGGAATTTTATTAGTTTCATTAATAGTTTTTATTTTTTTATATAATTGGAAATCTACTGTAATTGTAGCCTCGGTAATTCCTTTGGCTTTTTTGTTTGCAATTATAATGTTGAAAATTCAAGGATTACCTGCGAATTTAATTTCAATGGGATCACTAGATTTTGGTTTGTTACTCGAAGGAACCTTAGTAATCGTAGAAACTGTATTTGTTTCATTAGCCACGATGCAACATAAAGTTGGAGCTGAACGTTTTGCAAAAATGAGTAAGTTAGGAATCAATAAAAAAAGTGTAGGAAGTGTAGCTTCTTATATTTTCTTTGCTTTAATTATTTTAATAGTTGCTTTGTTACCCATATTTTCATTCCAAAAAGTAGAAGGAAAAATGTTTACTCCTTTAGCATTTACTTTAGGATATGCTTTATTAGGTTCGTTAATTTTGAGTTTAACTTATGTTCCTGCAATGTGTAAGTTATTGTTTACCAAAAACATTGAAGAGAAAGAAAATTTTGTTACTAAATTCTTTCATTATACAATTTACGGTATTTTTAATAAAGCGTTTAAAAACAAAAAAGTCACTCTTATCTTATTTGCTGCGTTATTATCGGTTTGTATGGTTCGTTTTTTAAATTATGGTTCCGAATTCCTTCCCCAATTAAACGAAGGAGCTGTTTATATTAGAGCAACATTACCTAATAGTGCTAGTTTGCAAGAATCGACGAAACTTACAAAAGAAATGAAACAAATTATGTTGGATAATTGTAAAGAAATTGATTTTGTTTTAACGCAAACTGGTAGACCAAATGACGGTACTGATCCAACAGGATTTTTTAATATTGAATTTAATGTACAATTAAAAGATGCTAAAGATTGGGATCGGAACGTTTCTAAAGACGAAATTATTCAAGAGCTTCGTTCTCTATTAAATCGTTATCCAGGTATCAATTTTGGTTTCAGTCAACCTATTCAAGATAATGTAGAAGAATATGTAGCAGGTGTAAAAAGTCAATTAGTTATTAAAATTTTCGGAGATGATTTATATGATTTAGAATCGTATGCTAATAAAGTTGCAGATGCCATAATTAAAGTAGATGGAATTACAGATGTAAATGTTTTTAAAAACATTGGCTTACCAGAGTTACGAATTCAACTTCACGATTCAAAGATGGCAAAGTACGGAATTCAAACAGCCGATGTTCAGGCAGTAATTGCAATGACAATAGGTGGGCAAGCTGCCACTAAATTTTATGAAAACGACCGTCAGTTTGATGTGGTTCTTCGTTTTAATGAACAGTATCGAAATACGCCAGAAAAAATTAAAAATATATTAATTCCAACAAGTACTGGAAGAAATATTCCTTTGCAAGAAATTGCTACTGTTGGTTTTCAAAGTGGTCCCGCATTTATTTATCGCGAAGGAAATAGTAGATATATTGGTATTGGTTTTGGAATTGAAGGTCGTGATTTAGGAAGTACTATTGAAGAAGCTAAAAAAATTGTTGTTCAAGAAGTTAAACTTCCTAAAGAAAATCATATGATATGGGCAGGAGAATTTGAAAGTAAAGAGCGAGCTGCAAATCAATTAATGTTAGTTGTTCCTGTATCCTTAGTATTAATTTTATTATTGCTTTATTTCAATTTCGGAAATGTAAAAGATACTTTAATAGCTTCAATAACACTTCCGTTCGCGTTTATTGGTGGTTTTATTTCTCTTTGGATAACCAATACAACTTTTGGAATTTCAGCCGGAATTGGATTTATTATTCTTTTTGGAGTTGCAACCATCGATGGAATTGTTTTAATTGGAGTAATTCGCGATAATATGAAAGCAAAACTTAGCTTATTAGATTCGATTTTTCAAGGAGTAAAAAGCAGAATTAGACCGGTAGTTATGATTGCTTTAATGGGATCCATGGGATTATTACCTGCAGCTTTGTCAACAGGAATGGGTTCCGAAATTCAAAAACCTTTAGCTATTATGATTGTTGGCGGATTAATCATTTGTTTAATATTATCGTTTACTGTATTGCCGGTTATTTTTTATTTGGCTTATAAAAAGAAATAAATTTTAATTTATTATAATTGTTTTTTCTAATTCAAAGAGTAAGAATTTTCTTACTCTTTTTTTATGTTTTTATTTTGATATATTAAAAAAACAAATAACTTTGTATTTCAAAGTGAATATTATGACAGATAAAGTTTCTGATGATTTAGCACATATTCGTTCCATGATGGAACGATCTTCAAGGTTTATATCTTTGAGCGGATTGTCTGGTATTGGAGCAGGTGCAACTGGAATTGTAGGTGCCTTTTTTGCACATAAAATTATTGAAAAGTCGACAGGAACAATAAATGGATATTATAATGATAAAACCGTTTATGAATTGATATTTGTTGCCTTAGTTACTTTAATTGTTGCATTGTTTTTTGGAACTTTCTTTACAGTAAGAAAAAGTAAAAAATTAGGTTTATCAATTTGGACTTCTACTACCAAAAAAACTTTAATTCAACTTTCAATTCCTTTAGTTGTAGGAGGCGTTTTTTGTTTAGCATTAATTAAATATGAATTTTTTGGTTTGATTGCTGGAACAACTTTAATTTTTTATGGATTAGCACTTTTAAATGCGGAAAAGTATGTTTTTTCCGATATTAAATATCTAGGTTTATTAGAAATTTTTTTGGGATGTATTTCTCTTTTCTGGATTGGAAAAGGTTTACTTTTCTGGACTATTGGTTTTGGTTTCTTACATATAATTTATGGAATCATTTTGTATAGAAAGTACAAATAATGAGTATAATTAGCGGTTTAAATAAAGAGTTTGAAAGTCGAGTTAGACTTGGAATGATGTCTGTTCTGATGGTTAACGAATGGATAGATTTTACAGAAATGAAAAATCTACTTCAAGTTACCGATGGAAATTTGGCAAGTCATTCTACAGCTTTAGAAAAAAATAAATACATCGAAATAAAAAAAGAATTTGTAGGAAAAAAAACAAAAACATCCTATAAAATTACTGATATCGGTAAACGTGCATTTCAAGAGCATGTAAATTTTCTTGAAAAAATGATGAGACAATAGGTTGTCTTATTTTTTTACTAATAAACTTTGAAACACAAAGTGCTTTTAAATAAATAATTATGAAAAAACATCTATTAATTTTTTTGAGCACCTTAGTTTTTGTTGTGCTTTTTTACAATGAAGATTTAGGTTTAAATCTTTCCATTTTTGCAATCTTTTTAATGCTATTTAATTTCCTTCAGAAACCGGATTTATTAAAAGATAGAAGAGCGTTACTCTTAGCTTCGGCAGTTTTACTGTGTTCGTTATCAAATGCATGGTTAATTAGTTTTACAACCTTTTTGGCTGTAATGGTTACTTCTTTTGTATTTCGATTATATTGCGAAAACCAAAAACTAAGATTAATCACGCAAGCAATTGTGTTTGTTTCGAATTGGTTTGCCGCAGTAGTTCAGTTTTTTCAATTCAATACGTGGTTAGAAACTAAAAAATCAGATAAAGAAAAACTTTTTGTAAAATTATTTTCTTATGTTGTTTTGCCTTTTTTAATTTTAGCTGTTTTTTTTGGCGTATATGTTTCAACTAGCGACACTTTATTATCTTGGTATCAACGTTTTGAGTTGGATATAAATTTCTTTATCATTTTTGTAACCTTGTTCGGGTTTTATATTTCGTTCGTGTTTTGGAATGCGAAGATTTATGAAGTGTTTGTAACATTAAATCAGTCATTAAAATTAAATTTTTGTAAAGAAACAAAAGAAAACCAAAAACCAACATTCGATTTTCTTCCTGTTGAATTTGAGATGCGAAGCGGAATCATCACATTAGTTTCTTTGAATATGATGTTGTTGGTGTTTATTATTGTATTTAATATTGAACATATTCAAAATCCGGCAATAAATTTGAAAGATTTTAGCAGTAGAATTCACGAACAAATTTATTCGATTATCGGTTCAATCGTTTTAGCAATGTTGGTGATTTTGTTTTACTTTAAAGATTCTTTAAACTTCATTCAAAATAATAAATTCTTAGTTTTAGGTGCAAAATGCTGGGTGATTTTAAATGCAGTTTTGGTTGTTTCTGCAGTTTATCAAAATACAATTTATATAACTAACCTTGGATTAACTTATAAGCGATTGGGTGTTTATATGTTTTTGATTCTTTGTTTTTATGGATTACATTTTACATTTAAGAAAATCCAAAATCAGAAAACTAATTTTTATTTAATTGACAAAATGACTTGGGGATTTTTCTACACTTTGGTTTTTTGTTCGCTTTTTAATTGGGCAAGTTTCATTACATATTATAATTTAACTTTAAAGGAAATTGATATCGATTATTTAGAGTATGATTTAGATGGAAACGAAAAAGAATTAATCAATTACTATCAATCTCATAATTTACCGATTCCTGAATATTTGATTAATAATGTTAATAGACAAAAAGAAGAATCATTTTTATCGTCACAATTATACTATAAAACATTTTAATGTTATGTATTTGAATTTAGGCAATTTATAAAAACCTGAATTAAAAATATAATAGTCTTTCATTTATTTTATGAAAGACTTTTGTTGTAAATTTGCATAAAAATTCCAACTGCATGAAAATCTTTAAAACAACATTAATTTTAGGAGCTCTTTTTTTATCTAATGTTATTGAAGCTCAAGAAACTATTCAAAAATATACAGCAACGAATAAAGGAAAGTTTTACGTTTATTGGGGAGGAAATAGAGGATATTATTCAGGATCTGATATTCGTTTTAAAGGAACAGATTATGATTTTACCTTAGAAAACGCTTCAGCACACGATAAGCCAAAAGGTTGGCATGTTGATTATATAAATCCTGCAAGAATTACTATTCCGCAAACCAATTTTAGATTAGGTTATTTTTTCTCAGATCATTACAATGTTTCAATTGGAGTTGATCACATGAAATATGTAATGACACAAAATCAAGAAGTTGGAATCAAAGGTCATTATCCTAATCAGGGATCTTATGGCGAATTATTACCAAATGGGAACGTTTTGCTAACTGAGGAATTTGTGACTTTTGAGCACACTGATGGTTTAAATTATGTAAATGCTGAAATTAACCGTGTTGATGATATTTCAAAATATGTTTACATTAACGATACAGATAAAATTCAATTAAATACAACTGTTGGTGTTGGTACAGGATTATTATATCCGAAAACGAATGCACAGATGTTTGGCAGACAACGTTATGATGACTTTAAAGTTTCTGGCTTTGGTTTTTCGGCTAAGGCAGGATTGAATCTAACTTTTTACAAACATTTTTTCATTCAATACGAAGCTAAAGTCGGATACATCGATATTACAAATGCGCGTATTTCTCAAAATTCTTCTGACAAAGCCATGCATCATTTTACTTTCTTTGAAAGCATAATTGCAATTGGTGGAATTTTTAGACTATAATCTGTTCATATAAAATAGTATAATCTGTAAATATTCTGTAATTTTGTAGTCCAATTTTTTAGAAATGAGAACTAAATCTGTAAAGAAAAATAAAATCAATGTAATCACACTTGGATGTTCTAAAAACGTTTACGATAGTGAAGTTTTAATGGGACAATTAAAAGCAAGTGGAAAAGAAGTAACGCACGAGGCAGTTAATGACGAAGGTAATATTATTGTAATTAACACTTGTGGTTTTATCAATAACGCTAAGGCTGAATCGGTGAATACTATTTTAGAATACGTTGATAAAAAAGAACAAGGTTTGGTAGACAAAATTTTTGTTACCGGATGTTTATCTGAAAGATACAAACCAGATTTAGAAGCTGAAATTCCAAATGTTGATCAATATTTCGGAACTACAGACTTACCTCTTTTATTAAAAGCTTTAGGAGCAGATTATAAGCATGAATTGTTAGGTGAACGTTTAACTACAACCCCTAAAAATTACGCGTATTTAAAAATCGCTGAAGGATGTGATCGTCCATGTTCATTTTGTGCAATTCCGATTATGCGTGGAAAACACGTTTCTCAGCCGATTGAAAAATTAGTCAAAGAAGCCGAAGGTTTAGCAAAAGACGGGGTTAAAGAATTGATTTTAATTGCACAAGATTTAACTTATTACGGTTTAGATTTATATAAAAAACGTAATCTTGCTGATTTATTAGAAAACTTAGTTAAGATAGAAGGTATTGAGTGGATTCGTTTACATTATGCCTTCCCAACTGGTTTCCCAATGGATGTTTTAGAATTAATGCGTAACGAACCAAAGATTTGTAATTACATCGATATTCCATTGCAGCATATTTCAGATAACATTCTAAAATCAATGCGTCGTGGTACTACTCAAGAAAAAACGACTAATTTATTAAAAGAGTTTAGAGCTGCAGTTCCAGGAATTGCAATCAGAACTACTTTAATTGTTGGATATCCGGGTGAAACTGAAGAAGATTTCAAAATTTTGAAAGATTGGGTTCAAGAAATGAAATTTGAACGTTTAGGTTGTTTCCCATATTCTCATGAAGAAAATACACACGCTTATTTACTTGAAGATGATGTTCCTGAAGAAGTAAAACAACAACGCGCAGAAGAAATCATGGAATTACAATCTCAAATTTCTTGGGATTTGAATCAAGAAAAAATTGGTCAAGTTTTCAAATGTATCATCGATCGTAAAGAAGGAAATCATTTCATTGGAAGAACAGAATTTGATAGTCCGGATGTTGATAATGAAGTTTTAATTGATGCAACTAAGCATTATTTAAAAGTTGGAGAATTCGCAAACATCTTAATTGATGAAGCAACAGAATTCGATTTATACGGAACACCTGTAACTAAATAATATACAAACCGAAAGTTCATCTTTCGGTTTTTTTATGAGTAAATATGGCAAGTATTATATTACTTTTTCTGTGTTTAATAATCGGAATTTTACTACAAAAAGTAAAATCATTCCCTAAAAACACTTCAGTGGTTTTAAACCAGTATATTATGTTTATTGCATTGCCAGCGATGGCTTTGCATTTTTTACCTAAAATTAATTTAGGTTTCGATTTAATTTTACCAGCTTCAATTGCTTGGATTTCTTTCGGTTTGGCTTTTCTTCTTTTTAATACTTTAGGAAAGATTTTCGGTTGGTCTAAAAAGTTGATCGGCTGTTTAATTTTAACTGCAGGTTTAGGAAATACTTCGTTTGTTGGAATTCCAATTATTAAAGCTTTGTTTGGTGATAAGGGTTTAAACACCTTAATTATTGTTGATTTACCTGGTACTTTTGTTGTGTTTTCAACTTTAGGAATCTTAACAGCAACATTATATTCTAAACAAAATAATAATAAAAAGGAATCGTTAACAAAAAAAATGTTCTCTTTTCCGCCATTAATTGCTTTTATTGTTGGTATTACATTATCTATTTTTCAAATAGATTTTCCAGAAGATTTGTCTACCGTATTCAAACAATTGGCTACAACTATTTCTCCGATTGCATTAATTTCTGTAGGATTTCAACTTAAATTCAAAACAGAAAGTAAACATTTTAAATTTTTAGCACTAGGATTATTTTTTCAATTGATATTATTCCCAGCTATTATTTTCGCAATCTTTTATGGAATTTTGGGACAAACTGATTTGGTTGCTAAAGTTTGTATCATCGAAGCTGCAATGGCACCGATGATAACAGGCGCGATTTTAGCAAATACAAGCGGTTTAAAACCTGAATTAAGCAATATGATGGTTGGTTATGGAATTCCAATTTCGTTTTTAACGATAGGAATTTGGTATTTAATTTTAGAATATTTTATGATATAAAAAAAGCTCAGTATAAAACTGAACTTTTTCACATAAAATATTTCATTATAATCGATTGTAATTCAGGTTGATTTTCTTCAAGTTCATCTGAAATAGCATTGTTTATTTTAGAAGTTTCTTTAAGCAATTTTATTCCTAAAGGCGATTTATAAAATTCGATCAATTTTAAAATTTCATCTTGAGAAAAAACAGCTGCGTATTTTTCTATTGCAGAGTTTATCTGCCTATCTACAAAAAATTGAACATCTTTTTTAAAGTCTTCTTTGGATTCTTCGGGGATTTGTTCTGCTAATTCGTTAATAACTCTCGAGTAGTTATCTGTTAACCCACTTACTTCTAATAATATTCTTACATCTTTTTTATTAGCTTGTGCACTTGTTATTAGATATGAATTTAAAACTAATAGTAATAATAGCCATTTTTTCATATTCTTTTTTAACAAATGTAGCTTTTTTTATGGAATATCTAAATATTTATGAGTTTGAAGTGAAATTCTCCATTTTGGATTTTTCTTTACATATTCAATGATATAAGGTAACATTTCTTCACGTTTTCCCCATTCTGGCTGAAGAAAAAGTACAGCCTTATCGTTAACTTTTGCAGCTTGTTCTTCTGCAAATTTAAAATCGTTATGATTATAAATAATCATTTTTAATTCGTGTGCTGCATCGTAAACGCTCTGTGTTGGAAGTTTAGTTTTTTTAGGAGATAAACAAATCCAATCCCAAGTACCAGAAAGTTCATAAGCACCAGAAGTTTCCATATTAGTTTGAATACCCTCTGATTTTAAAGCTTGGGTTAAAATATCTAAATTCCACATTAAAGGTTCACCACCAGTAATTACTGCCAATTTACCGTTTTGCTTTGCTTTTGAAACAATTGTTTCTACAGAAGTCAATGGATGTAACTTTTCATCCCAACTTTCTTTCACATCACACCAATGACAACCTACATCGCAACCACCTAATCTAATGAAATAAGCTGCTGTTCCAGTATAATTTCCTTCACCTTGAATGGTGTAAAAATCTTCCATTAAAGGTAAATGAGTTCCGTTATGTAAGTTATTTGTTTCTATGTTTTGCATTCTGAATGAATTAGTGTGCAAAGATACTACCAAAATATCAATTACTAAAACTAAAAAAGGTCAACCCAAGTTGACCTTTTTTTTAACTATTTAATTTTTGTAATTGTTTTAATGAATATTCATGATTTGGTTGAATTTCCACTACTTTAGAAAAATAATTTTTAGCTTTTTCTGGATTATTATCCATATAATAAGTTCCTAAAAACATAAACGATTCAATTAGAGGTTCTCTCATATCTTTATCATTTATCATTTTTTTGTTAGTAATTACAGTTACAAAATCTTCATAATTTTTAGCCATTTTTACTTTTGAAGCATCAGTATCTATGAATCTGTTTGTACGTGCATTCATAAGTAAAGCTTCGTGAGTTGTAGGTGAAGTTTTGATTGCTAAATCAAAAGCGTCTACAGCTTTTTGTAATTGATTATCAAATAAAGGAGTTTCACGAGTTAAGAATAAACAATTTCCTTTATAGTAATTATCATATACATAGTTTGGACTTGTTTTATCTAATGATCCTAGTTCAAACAAATAATAAGCTTGTTCGTAATTTCCATCTTTAAATAATTCTATTGCATAAGAATTCATTTCTTCAGCTAAAGAATTGTCTAATGAAATTCCTTTTTTAATATTTGACAATCCTTTGTCGTAACTAGATTTTTCAAAAGTACCATTAGCTTGTTTTGCATTTGCAATTTCAGCCAAACCTAAATATAAATAGTCCATTCCAACGAACGAATCTTTATTTCTTACTACATCAAAATACTTTTCAATTTGAGTCAATGCTTCTTCATAGTTTCCATTTTGATATGCCGAAATTGCTGCATATTTGTAAATAGGAAAGTTGTCTCCTCTTAAAGCCCAATCTGTTTTTGCAAATTGATCTAAAGTTTTAAAATCTTTAATTTTAATTAAGAAGTCAGCGTAATTATTATCAGAGTCAATTGATTCACCAATTAATTCATGATATTTTTTGTAAGCAGCTACTGCGTTGTTTATCTTGTTACTATCTTTTTCTTCTTTATTCCATAAATAATTTGCGAAAGCTAGCTCTTTATATGCTTCTTCAAAATCTGGGTAATTTTGAGTAACCTCGTTCAATTTTTCAACTGCAGTTGCGTAATCTTTATTGTAGATTGAAACTGAAGTAATCTTCATTAAAGCTAATGGATATTTTGGATTGTTTTTTAAAGCTTCTCTATAGCTAGATAAAGCTAATTTAGGTGACTTGTCTGCTAAATAAATATCTCCTAACATTACATAAGCTTCAACACTTTGAGGTTGAATTTTAATAGCTTTGTTAGTATATTCTAATGCACGTTCAATATCTTTGTTATTTGCATCTAAACAAGCTTGAGAAGCTAATAAATACATTGAGATATCGTTTCTTTTTAAATTGTTAAATGCACCATTAAATTTAGATCTTGCTTCTTTTTCTTTGTTTGTATTTAGAGCAATTTCTCCTAAACCAATATTATTTAAGGAAGCATTTTTTGTTGCTCTTAAACCATTTTTAAAATAGATGTTAGCAGAATCTTGATTATTTTCAATCAAGTGAATTTTACCTAGATTATAATAATGAGTTCCTTGAGTAGGTTCAGTTTTCAATAATCTATACAATTCGGTTTTAGCAACATCATATTTACCAAACTTAATATCCTTTTCTATATTTGAAAAAGTTTGCGCATTTGATGAAGCTATTACAGCAAATAATAAACTTAAAGTAATAGTTCTATTCATACTTATGTAATTTAGTTTTCTTTAATAATAATTTCTCTTGTTGGTTGTTTTTCAGGAAATAATCCAGATTTAAGTACAATTCTTTGACCTCTATCACTAGCTGCAAAATTAGAAATTCCTCTTCCTAAGCCAGTTTTTCCTTGGGCTTCAATAATATATAAATCTCTTACTAATGGATAGGTTCCATCTGCTATAGTTGATTGCGTAGGTAAATAGTAGTTTTTATCATCTTCATTTAAAACTTTCAAAGATTTTAAATTTGTTTTTAAACTATCTATATTTTCGTCTGGTTGTAACAACCAATTAATTCCTACAATTCCTATAGCTTTATCATTTTTTGAAGTATAATCTATAACTTCTTTTGTGTCTTTTGCAAAATAAACATTTTCACCAAAAGAATTGATTTTTGCAAGATTTTTAAAGTATTGAGTTAAACTAGAATTAATGTTATCAAAAACGAAAATGTGTTCTGATTTTAATTGCGGATTTTGTATTAATTCAATGATGTTTTTAACATCAATTAATGAATCATTATTTTTCTTATTACTTACAAAAATAATGGCATCTTTAGCGAAAGGAGTTTGGTTTACCACCTTTTTTCCTTCGAAATGATTTAATTCAGTTTCAGTTAACTTACGAGGTAAAACAGCAATTTGAACCGAATCTTTCAAAATGTAATTAACGATTTCATTTTCAGTTTTCTGAACAATATTTAAAGTTGCTTTATCATAAGTGTTCATAAACACTTGATTGATATCTTCAAAAATTGGTACAACTGATTCTTCTACAAAAACATTTGCAGTACCTGTTGCGTACGTTTCTGATTGAATGGTATCAGTTTGTTCTTTTTTGCATGAAGCTAAGCTTAAAATCGCAACAAAAAAGCTTAATTTTAAAACACTTTTTTTCATAATTATAAAATTAAGTAAACCCAAATGAAATTTACAATTACTAGCTGATAAATCTAATAAAAATATATTAAAAAAAACAGAAGTTTATATAATTTATATAAAATGTGGGCTAGTATTAACATTTAAGTTTTTTATTTGTAATTGATTGTTACAAAATCAAAATTTATTTAAATTAATTTACCTCTTTCCACCAATAGTCAAATTTTTGATTTTCATTATCTAAATCAATATAACTTCCTATTTTTGGAGTTATAATGGGAACCACAAAACTACTATCATTTAGAGAAGTTATTTTTTTTAAAGGTTCTTTCCATTCATGGTTTGCCAATTTAAATTTTGCCGAATGAACCGGAAATAAACGTTTAGCTTGTAAATCTGAGGCTGCTTTTAAAACTTCTTCTGGTAGCATGTGAATGTATTTCCATTTGTAATCGTACTGACCATTTTCTAAAATAGCTAAGTCAAAAGGACCATATTTTTCTCCAATTTCTTTAAAATGAATATCATAACCACTATCTCCTCCTAAATAAAAATTAAACAATTTTGTTTTTAAGACGTAAGAAGTCCAAAGCGTTTGATTTCGTTTAAATCCTCGGCCTGAGAAATGGCGAGTAGGGGTAAAAGTAATCTTAGTTTCTTCATCTATTTCGTGAGTTTGATACCAATCTTTTTCTGTTATTTTTACTGAATCATAACCCCAGTGATCAAAATGAGCGCCAACTCCTAGCGGACAAATTACATGATCAATTTTTTCTTTTAAGTTTTTAATTGTGGTGTAATCTAAATGATCATAATGATCGTGAGTAATTATTAAATAATCAATTTTGGGTATATCGTTTATAGTGTAAATGTTTGTTCCTTTAAAGACTGTATTTGTACCGTAAATTGGTGAAGCATTTTCGGTTAAAACCGGATCAACTAAATATCTTTTTCCATCAATTTGAATGTAGTAAGACGAATGTCCGAACCAAACCATGAAGTTTTCAGAAATGTCTTTATCTAATAAATTAGTTTTTTCTGTGGGAATTGAATCTGTTGGAATTACAAAATCAGCTTTGTTAAAAATCATGTCCTTAAAAATATCTGAATACGAAACACCTTCGGTTAAATCTGGGGTTTCAGATAAATTTTGAAATTTACCGTCGCTATAATTTTTTGAATTTTCTATTCTTTTTAAACGTTCACCACTTGCTGTTTTTCCGAAAAGCGGATGTTGTAGAAACAAGAAAACTCCAATTGTTAAGATAACAACCGTGCTTAATATTATGTATATCATTTTTAGGAATCGTTTTTTTGTTGAGGTTTTCATATAAGATTTTAAACAGAGTAAAAATACGTTTTTACTTCTTAATCTTTTATTAATGTTTTGGAATGGCTTTTGATATTTTTTAGTAAACTATAAAATTATGAAAGCTATTTTTACTATTATTTCCGTTTGTTTCTTGAATTTAATAAGTGTTGCTCAAGAAGTTAATAACATTCCAATTAGAGAAATCCCAGCAAAGTATGTTTCAATTGAAATAATCCCTGTTTTACTCGGTAAGAATTATGCAATAATTAATTACGGACAAATTACTAATTATACTTCAGGAAGTGAATTGAAAAAGTTAGCTGGAATTAAAGAAAATTCTGAATTGGTAGAGTTTAAAACAAATATTCAAGTTTTAAATTATTTAGCAAATCATGGATTTAAGGCTATTGAAAGTTATCAAAATATTTCAGGAAATTCAGATAACGGAGTTGATGCTACTTCTCGAAAATATTTATTAGAGAATTTAAATTATTAATTTTTTTGTAACTTATAAGTTCTAAAATTTGATATTATGCGAATATTTTTTGGAGTATTTTTCTTGCTTATTAGTTCATTTTCTGTTTGTGCCCAGAAAGCTGAAATTAAACCCTTTATTTCTTTTCTAAAAAGTAAAGAATTTTCCACCGCAAAAGATTATATTTTAGAAAAATTTAAATCTAACGATATTGTAATTCTTTCTGAAAGAGAACATCGAGATATTACACAATATGAATTTATTGTAGAGGTTTTAAAAGATGAAAATTTTAAAGGAAATATTTATACAGAAGTTGGTTGTAATAATAATTACAAAGTAATAAATCAATTTTTATTAAATGATAAATTATCTGAAAATGACGTAGAAAACGAATTGCTAAATATTTATCGCGATTTAGATTATGAAATAGTTTGGGGAAAATATAATTTTTATTTTTTGTTAAGTTCGATTTTCGAAATAAACAAAACGCGAAATCCTAAAGATAAAATCTTATTATTTCCGTTAGATGTTTCATTTCATTGGAATGAAATTTCGTGCCATTCGCATTACAGTTTTTTTTATGAATCTATTGAAAATGGTACAATAGATAGAAATGTAATTATGGGCAAAAATTTCATTAAATTTTATGAATTTGCCGAAAGACGTAATTCCGATAGAAATAAAGCGTTAGTCATTTTGAATACTTATCACGGTTATTCAAATATTCCTGAATTTTTACCGCTCCCATCTCAACCTGAAATTTATAGTACGGCGCAATATATTTATAAAACTTATCCTTCAACAACATTTAATATTTATATCAATTATTTTAAACAAGCTGCAAACGGAACATTAACTAATAACGGATTATTCGACGCTGCTTTTGAAATTTCAAAAAAAGATAATTTAGGTTTCGATTTAAAGAATACGCCTTTCGGAAATGCAACTTTTGATTTATATAATTTTGGAGGTGATTATGAAAAAAATATCAAATTCGATTATATCTTTAACGGAATGATTTATTATAAATCAATTAAAGAATTGCGTTTTGTTAACGGAATTCCGAACATTTATCCAAAAGAATTTGAAAATCAGTTTTTTGAAAGATTATCTATCATAGAAGGAACTTCGATAGATGAAACAATAAAAAATAATGAAGAGTTTTTGAATGAAGTGAATACAAAAAAAACTTTTTATTTAGAAGATTCGATTATCAAGAAGATAGATGAACAAATAAATTTATGGAAGAATTAATATCTAATTGAAGTTGTTTTTTTTACATAAAATTTCCTTTATTTTACAGAATCAAAAAACTTGATTATGGCAAAAAATAAAACGGTTTTTACCGATGAAAATGTTATCGAATTTATTGAGAATTTAGAAAACGATATCAAGAAAAAAGATTCGTTTCAGTTGATTGATTTAATGCGTGAAATCATAAAATGTGAACCAAAAATGTGGGGGCCATCTATTATCGGATTTGGAGAATATCATTATAAATATGCAAGCGGACATGAAGGTAACGCGCCTGTTTTAGGTTTTTCTCCTCGTAAGGCTGCTATTTCTTTGTATGTTTTTTCAGGTGCCGATGAACATCTTGAAACAGTTGAGAAATTAGGAAAATTCACTATGGGAAAATCTTGTATTTACGTAAAAAAAATGATAGATATTGATACAAATGTTCTAAATGAATTAATGCAACAATCTATTGATTTTGTATCTGAAAAATACCAAAGAATTTCTTAGAAAATGAAAAATACGATTTTAAATATTGATGATTATATTCAGCAATTCGATTCAGACAAGCAATCACTTTTACAATCACTTCGAAGATTAATTTCAGAACTCGTTCCAGAAGCTACAGAAACGATTAATTACAAAATGCCTACTTTTCGTTATAACGGAAATTTGATTCATTTTGCTATGTTTAAAAACCATTTAGGAGTTTATCCGGGTGCTGAAGCTATTGAATTTTTTCAAAATGATTTAACTGATTATAAAACTTCAAAAGGAGCTATTCAATTGCCTTTGGATAAAGAAATTCCTACAGAATTAATTCAGAAAATTGTGACCTATAATTTAGAAAATTTAAAAAACAAAGAAGTTCCAGATTGGAAAAAGCACCACGATAAATGGGTAGATGTTATTGAGAAGATGGAACGTATTATTGTTGACACTCCTTTAGATAGAACTTTTAAATGGGGTGGAGATGTTTTTGTTTTTGATGGTAAAAACGTAATTTCTTACGCAGGTTTTAAAAATCATTTTGCTTTATGGTTTTATCAGGGTGTTTTTTTGAAAGATGAAGCACAATATTTAGTTTCAGCCTCTGAAGGTAAAACGCATGCTTTACGTCAATGGAGATTTACTTCTGTTGAAGAGATGCAAGATGATTTGATTTTAAATTATATTAAAGAAGCTATTCAATTAGTAAAAGATGGAATTGAGTTTAAACCTGTAAAAGCTGCTCCAATAGTAGCCACCGGAATTTTTGCTGAAACACTTTCAAAAGATAAAAAGTTAAATGAAGCTTTTCAGAAATTAACTCCGAGTAAACAGAAAGATTATATTATTCATATTGAAGATGCTAAGCAAGAAAAAACCAAACTTTCTCGTTTAGAAAAAATTATTCCCATGATTTTAGAAGGTAAAGGGCTTCATGATAAATATCAAAAAAGGTAATCGATTATTGGTGTTGGAAAAGAATTCCTTTGTCAAAAGCTACCCATTTACTTGCTTTTATTCCTGAAGTTTTTAAAGCATCGTTTGCCCAAGTATTACATGTAAAGAAAATAGAGTAGGAGCGATTAGCTTCGTAAAAAGCATCGTTTTGTCCGTATTGTGCTGTAGTTTCTATAAGTTGCGGCTTGTGATTACTTCCGAACGATATACTATTTTCAATATACTTAATTAATGATAAATATTGGTTTTCTGAAATCTCAATTTTCTTTGTCAAATCATCAATTTGAATATTGTTATAATAAGTAACATGAAGTGCAGTTTCTCCAATTCCGATTGCAGCAACCAAAGCAGTTGAAACTTTTAAATCTTTCCATTCAGGCGTATTCAGGTAAAAACCTTTATCTCCCCAACCAATAGCAATGAATTTGAATCTGGAACTTTTTCCTAATGTATTTTCAAAAGAAAAAAGTGTTGACCAATCCAAGTATTCATTTTTTATCGGAAGAACTAAATCGGTATGAACACCATTACTCATTACGTAAATGGTTATGTTTTTTGTTTCGGAAGTTTGATTTTCGTTAACTGAAATTCGAGATAAAATACGTTCAGAAAGCATGTAAATTCCAACCAAAACAATAAAAGTTATAATGGTGAAAAAGACATATTTAAATATTTTTTTAAGCATATGTGAAACGATTATTTATAAAGAAAGCAGTAACAAAATGCTACTGCTTTAATTATAAATATACAAAATTTCTCTGTCTTTTTAATTTTTATCTTCTGAATTTGAAATCTTAGAAAGATCTTCCTCAGTATCTAATTCTTCAGACTTTGCAGGGATTTTACTTGGTACTAAACCATATAAAAAACGGCGATTTGTCCAAACAGCTAGCACAAAGTAGAAAATACAAATAATCCACATTTGTATGAAAGTTTCTCTAATTTCTACTAATGAAGCTCCTGCTTGCGATAAAGAAATAAAACCTTTTACACCGATTGTACTCGGAAAAAAGAATCCCATTACTTTTATCCAAAGCGGAAACGCTACAATTGGATATGAAACTCCTCCCATCATTAATGCAGGAATTGAGAAAACTGTTAATAGCATAATAGTATCTTCTCTGTTTCTGAAAATATTCATTAATGATTGCCCTAAAAACGTAATAGCTAATACAACTGGAATTAGAAAAACAATCACTTCAAACAGATTTCCTCGTTGCGGAATGGTGAATATGTGAAAGACAACTAAAATTCCTAACAGAAGCAACAGCATTGAAATTACTAGATAGGGTAATGCTCTTCCTATGGTCATGAAAAAATATCCGAAACGTTGTTTGGCCATAGCAAAGTGAGTGGTAAACGTATCGTTCTCTCTCATGGTTCCGTATAAAACTCCCATTCCGGTTAATTGTAAGGTTTGTAATGCAATGATTAAAACTACCGGAATTAAGAAAATGGCATAACCTTCTTCTAAATTATATAACGGATTTGCAATGATGTTAAACGGTTTGCTCGAAGCTTCAGCTTGTTTCATTGGAACACCGCTCATCATGGTTTGTTTCAATTGCAATGCTCCGGTAAAAGCGCCTAATGAATTGGTAACAGCTTGTAATGTTTTATCGTAATAAAGCATGTAAGAAGCATCACTATAAATTGCGATTGAAGCATTTCCTCCGTTTTTTTGTAACTCTTTACTGAAGTTTTTAGGAATAAGAATTATTCCGTTCACTTTACCTTCTTCAAACAATTTTCGACCTTCATCTAAACTTGTTGGTTCTGCTGTTATTTCTAACGATTCAGTTTCATTAAGCATTCTTTTAATTTGATGCGAAATGGTTGTCTGGTCGTTATCGACGTAAGCTACCGGTAAGTTTGTAAAGATTTCTGGACTATAAACAAAAGTATAGAAAAAGTAAACCAAGGCCACAAATAGAATGTAAATCTCAATTACAGCAGAATCTTTTTGAATAAGTTCTTTTTCCTTTTTAGCCGTTTCGAAAATTAAAGCAAAAGAATTGATTATTTTTTTAAGCATCATAACCTCCTTTCTTTAATTTCTTGTGATATAACGGAATTCCGATTACACCAAATATTGCGAAAATGGCAAAGCCAACTAAGTACCATTGTTGAGATTCATTGAAGGCAATTCCGCGAATGGCGTAATCAACAATAAATCGCATATAGGAAGTGAATGGGAATATATAACATAAATATTGAATAAATGTATTCATACCTAAAGCAGGGAATGTATATCCAGCAAATGAAAAAGCTAAGGCAGCATAATCACCTCCGATAGTTAATGCAGTTCTAAAACTTGTAGTTACAGAAGCAATGAATAAACCTACACTTTGTAAAACAATTACAAATGCAAAAAAGATTAAATTAACTCCAACAAAATTCCCAAGTAATGGAGTTCCTATTTTATAGTATAATAAAGAGTTCATTAAAAAACCTAAAGAACAAAATATGATAGTGTAAGGGAGTATTTTTCCTAAAATTACCGCGTATACATTGTTTTTAGCATTTTCTAATAATTGCTTACCTCTTTTATGTTTTAATTCTAAGCCAAAAGTGTAAACAGCCATAATCATTACCATAATTTGTAAAGCCATTGGCATGAAGGCAATATTCAAATAGTAATTATAACTCGTATAAGGATTGTATAAAACGTGTAAATCTGTATTAATTGGTAATATAGAACCTAAGGCCTGATCTTGTGAAAGTCCTTTTTGTTCTAAAGTTTCTAAAACCACTCCTGCCATAAAAGTTTGTGTTACGGTTTGGAATGCTTTAAGTATGATTGCACCAGATAATAAATATTGTCCGTTATAATAACAAGATACCGTAGTATAATTTCCTTTGAATATATTTTTTTGAAAGTCTTTTGGAATAATTATGAAAGCATACGCATCATTTTTACGAACCAAACTTTCTCCTTCAAGTTCACTATTTACGTAGTAAGCCAAATTAATTGTGGAAGATGATTCTAACATCAATCCTAATTGTCTTGAAATAGGTGTTTTGTCTTGGTCTAAAATTGCTACAGGTAATTTGGTAGGAACACCTTGTTCCATTAATGAAGTATAAAAGGTAAAAATAAAAAACGGCACACCAAATAGAATCACTAATAATCGAGGTGTACTGAATATTCTTACCCATTCTTCAAAAAATATTTTAAAAAAGTTTTTTCTCACAACCTGTAAACTAAAAGATTTATTTTAAATCAGCTTCATCAATTAAAGCACTCATTCCAGGACGTAATCCTTCTATTTTATTAACTGGATAAGCTTTGATTAAGAAAGTTCTCATATCAAAATCACCTTGAGATTTCGTAGCATTCCAAGTAGCAAAGTCTCCTTGAGCAGCAACATATCTTACTTCTAACATGATTTTTTGATTATCTAAACCTGGAATAATAGCTTCGAACTTCGTTCCCATTTTAAATTTAGATAACATAGTTTCTTTGATATTGAAATAAACCCAAATATCATCTACATCAATTAAATTGATAATTGGATAACCCATGTTTATAATTTCTCCTCCGTTTGGCATAATTGTTAAAATTTCACCTCTACGTGGGGCTCTTACGTGACCTTCTTCTTTTAAAAGCTCAATAGTTTTTACAGCTCCAGCAGCTTGGTTTACTTGAGCTTTGGCAACAGTTTTATCTTCTACACGTGCGCCGCTTTTAACCATTTCATAATTTGCTTTAGCAGCACTTTCAGCATTTAAAGCAACTTGATATTGCGTGTAAGCTTCATCTCTTTTTTGAGCAGCGATAACTTTGTCTTTATATAAATTATCTAATCTATTATATGTTTTTAAAGCCAAGTCTTTAGCAGCTTTAGCTTGTTGCCAAATGTTATATGTTGCTAAAACTTCTTGCTTGCGTGCGCCATCATCTACTTTTTTATTTACAGCTTCGGCAGCAACTTTTACAGATTCAACTTGTGATAATTGTGAGTCAATTTCTGGTGTTCCAATGATTGCTAAAACTTGATTAACTTCTACAAAATCTCCTTCTTTAACTAAAATTGAATCAATTCTACCAGGGATTTTTGAAGCCACATTAATTTGTTTTGCTTCAACTTGTCCTTGTAAATAAGAAACTGATGGTGCACTCATATACCAAAGTGCAACTCCTAAAATTACAAGGATCACAAAAATTCCTAATACAGCATTTATTATTTTATTCTTCATGAGGTTGTATTAATTTGTGTATTTCAAAAATTCTTTACTTTGACCGCTAAATTCAAATAGGTTTGCTAATGAAACGCTATAAAGATATTCGGTGTTTAAGATTAATAATTTAACTACAGATAGATTTGTTTCTGCATCAATTACATCTGTAGAGGTAGCTAAACCTTCTGCGAAAGCTCTTGTTCTAACGCGTAATAATTCTGTTGCAAATTCTTCTTGAACTTTTAAATTCTGAAGTTCTTCTTCACTTTTTTGAATTTCAAAATATAAATTTTCTACTAATGTTTTTACATCTTTTTGAGCTTTAGCTTCTAAGAAATCAATGCTTTCACGAGTAGAAATGGCAACTTTTAATTCGTTTTTGTTTTTAAAACCTCCAAAAATGTTATAAGTTACTCCAACTCCAACTACCCAAGGTTTTTGTTTAGCTGATTCTAAAATTCCAAATGCAATAGGGTCGTTATGTAAAAGAACAGTTTGACCAAAAATTGCAATATCTGGATAATAATTTGCTTTTTTAGCTTTAATACCTTGGTCTGCTAATTCTTTCTGCAAGATGATTTTTTGTAATTCAGGATAATTCTTTACAGCTGCTTCTTTGTAGTGTTCTAATGTATTTAATGGAACGTTTTTTACAAATGGAGTTGATAATGATTCTGAAATTTCATCTTTATCTAAAGTGTTTGCTAACGCAGTTCTTGCAAGTTGTATGTTTTTTTCTGCAGCTAAAAATTCACGATTTGCTTCAGACACCGCAACGTTAGCAACTAATCGTTCAGCTGGGGCAATAATTCCGTTTTCTTCAAGTTTAGTTGCGTTGAACAAATGATGTTTCATTGCGTCTAAAACTTGTTGACGTACTAAATAAGCTTCATCTGCAAGTTTAACTTGAAAGTAGCGAGTAACTAATTCAGAAATTAAATGATTTTCTGTACTCTCGATAGTTTTTTCTGCAATTTCAGTTTCTATTTCTGTAGCTTTAACTGCAGTATTAATTTTTCCACCAGTAAAAATTGGCCAAGTAGCATTTAATCCGGCAAAAGCCATTTCTTTTTTACCAACCTGTACTTTCCAATCTCCTAAAGCTCCTGGGTCAGGAAGTTGTAAAAAGCCTGCTAAAGTATTTCTCGCGTCATTAAAACTTAAATCAAGTTTTTTATCAAAGACAACTCCAATTCCGTAAGCATTAAGTGATGGATAACGCAAACCTTTTACTGCTTTGTTTACGTATTCTTGAGTTTCTTTATGTTTATTTACAGCCTTTAATGTATTATTGTCTAGATACATTTTATTGTAAGCATCTGTAAACGAAAGATCTTGTGCTTGTGTTTGCTGAGAAAGAAACAACGCAAGACAAAATCCGAATTTTAAATAGTTTCGTGTATTGAACATTTACTTATTTTAAAATTGTTATATGAATCTGAAATCGATAATGATAGTTTCTTTCTGTAAGAAAGAAACTTCTCTACAAATTACGGAAGATTTTTTGATTTATTTAAGAATAATACTTTATTAATTTGCATTAGAACTTATTGGATTAATGCTTTTTGAGCGTTTTTTTTAATAATATTTAAGTTAAGTATTCTTTATTCCAAGCAATAACCTGAATTCCTTTTGAATAATGAACTAAGTTAGGTTTTAGTTTTAGAGATATTTTATCACCTATCTGATAATTTGTAATTAAATTATCTATTTTGATGTAATGAATTTTCCATGGTAAGTGGTGAATTTCATATCTTATTAATCTGTTGTTTTTTTCTAAATACAAACAATATCTTTCTGTTAAAAAAACATCTAAATCGGTTTTGTTTTTTTGTAAATCGCCAACTTGATATTCAATGTTTAGATTAAATTTTTTGCTTTCGAAATTTGACTGAAACATCCCTTTTTTAATGTCGTGTTTTATGTTAGATTTTTGATATGGTAAGCCTGATATACTTCGTGCAATAAAAGCAGATAAAAACTTTTCCGCTTCAATGTTTAAAAAATAGACACCTGGTTTATTATCTTTCTTAACGTAAGTTCTAAGGTTGATTTCTAAGAAATTTGAAATCGGTGGAAAGTAGGGTAGATTTTTTGGGCGGATTTTTTCCATTGTAAAAGCTACAAGTGAAATCCAAGCCTTATTATTAAATGTGTCTATTTCTAAGTTTTTGGGAAGAAAATCAATTAATATTTCTTTATCAATTTCCCAATGCATAAAAATTGCTTTGTTCCACTCTTGATAAAAGTTCCAACTTTTTTTAGGGTTTTCCCATGTTCGATGAGAAACACTTTTTAAAATTTCAGATATAGTTTTCTTTTCCATAGTTTCATAAATTGAATATTAAATTTATGAAATAAAAAGAAAAAAGACGACTTATGAGAGTCGTCTTTTAAAATATTATATTAGGTCGAATTCTATTTTAGGTAGTTTTGTTTTAAGCATATCTTTTACACCATCGTGCCATTCGTTTTTTAAGATACTTAAAACCATGGTGTCTCTTCGTTTACCGGTTGGACAAATTGCGTTACTTCTAATAACTCCTTCAATAGTACATCCAATGCTTTTAAGTGCGTTAATGCTTCTAATATTTTCAGTGTATGCTCTGAATTCAACGCGTTCCATTGCCATTTTCTCAAAAGCGAATTCTAACATTAAAAATTTACAATGTTTATTTATGCCGGTTCCTTGAAAGTTTTTTCCAAACCAAGTATAGCCCATTTGTAAACGATTTGTATTTAAATGAATGTCACAATAACGAGAAGTTCCTGCAAATCTTTGTTTTGTTTTATCGAAAATGATAAAAGGATATTCGCTGAGTCTTTCTTTTTCGGAAAGTGCTAAACCAATGTAATTTTTTAAGTTCTCTGGATTATTGGCCTTGACCATAGAATATTGCCATATTTCGGGTTCGTTTAATGAAAACTCTAAAAGGTTTTCAAAGTCTGATTCTTTTAAAGGAATCAGTTTGGCATATTCATTTTCAAGAATATAATCATGTTCAAAGTTAAATAAATTCATTGAGCGTACTTATTTTTTAAGTGTGAAAATACATTCTTAATCAATTGCATTTTAAGTTGTTATGTTATTAAAATGTAAAAAATTATAATGGCTACTTTTGTATTTAAAAGTGCGCGAATATAGTAATTAATTTCAGAAAAAAAATATAAGTAAAATGTTAAAGTTTAGTTGTTTTTTTGTGAGCTCGTTATTTTACTAAAGAAAGCTTTACTCATTTCGTCAAAATCTGTATTTTGAAGTAGTTGCGAAGATTTAATGGTCATGTTTTTAAATTCTTCTTCAGTGATTTGACCTTCAAAATAGGTATTGAAAAAATTACTTACAATTCCGAAAATTCCGTTGACTTCTGCAGATTCAATTTTTTTGTTTTTTGAGTAGATAATTCGCATGAAATTTGCAGAAACATATGCACTTATTTCTAAAACATCGTCAATTGAAATAGTGTCATTTTCCATTTTTAATTGAATGAAAGTTTGTAAATCTAACGTGATTAAATCTTCTATGTTATGTTTGCTCATATTTTTAAGTTTAAAAAAACCTGCTATTTCTAACAGGTTTTATGATTAATGACAATTTTTGTCTAAATGTTTTTTTATTGTTCCGTTTTCGCAATTCGGAATTTCATCGAATGGATAAAGTTTATCTATCATTACTCCATCTTCTTCAATTTTATAAGTGATTTCTTCACGAGTTGTGTATCCATCTCCGTCATCATCTAAATCTAAAAAATTAGGTATTCCATCGTTATCAGTGTCATCATCCCAATAGTTTCCGTTACCATTAACATCTTCATAAATAGATAAAAGGCCATCATTGTCATGGTCTGCTTGTGTTTTGCTTACCAAAGTTATGTCAAAAATAAGAGGAGAATAACCAGGTATTTTTAATTGAGCATTATTAAAATAACCTAATCCTGAAGGAATAAAAACAATTACTCTACCAGGGTTATTATAAGTTAATGTTCCATCACTGTTTTCAGTGATTGAACTTGCTGTTTTAATTTTAGGTAAAATTTGTCTATAGCCAGATATTACGCTACTTGGGGTGAAGTTTGTTTCAGGAAAACCACTCCAAAAACCTAAGTCGTTTTTGTCAAAAGTGTTGTGATTTAAAGTTAAACCAGTGTATTTTGTAAATACATTGTCGATAGTAATCGGATTGTCACCGCCACCTTCGTTAATTATAATATAATATAATTTATAGTGAACAGAATCTTTAATTAATCCATCTACTCTGTTTGTAGTTCTGGTGTCGTTTCTAACATCTATATATTGAAGTGGATATTGACTTTGATTCCAAATTGAATTAGAATTGCCTTCTGCTATTGAGTCAAACTTTACATTATTTTCGTCAATAATTGTAAGGCTGTTTGTTTTTAAGAAATTTTCAATTTTGCTAATGTTTTCATTGTAAACTTCCTGACGGTCTCTTACAGGAATATCTTTAACATTATCATCTTTGCTACAACTCCAAATTCCAATCAATAAAGAAGCTATGCAAGTATATTTTAAAAATCTTTTCATTTTACTAAAAATTTAATGGTGCAAGATACAATTTTCATTTATTTTTGTTTCACATTTAACCCAATTTTATTAAAAATTAATGCGAGTAGATAAATATTTGTGGTGCATACGTTATTACAAAACAAGAAGTATTGCTACAGAAGCTATAAAAAAAGGACATATTTCTGTTAATGGTCAAAAAGCTAAGGCATCACGTGATGTTTTTCCTGGTGATAAAATTACGTTAAGGAAAGATCAGATTAATTATGTGATTTCAGTTTTAGATATTCCAGATAATAGAGTAGGTGCCAAGTTGGTTGATATTTACCGTAAAGATGAAACTCCACCAGAAGCATTTGAACATTTAGAATTATTAAAATTATCTAAAGAACATTATAGAGCAAAAGGTGAAGGAAGACCTACCAAGAAAGATCGTAGAGATATTGATGATTATATTTTAGATGGAAACGATGATGAGTCAGATGTTTAATAAAGACTATTGGTCTCAACGCTATTCGAAAAACGAAATTGGTTGGGATGCCGGAAGTATTACCACGCCAATTAAAGTGTATGTAGATCAAATTGTTGACAAAGAAATTAAAATTTTAATACCTGGAGCTGGTAATGCTCATGAAGCTGAATATCTTTGGGAAAATGGTTTTAAAAACATCTATATCTTAGATATTGTAGAAATACCATTGCTAAATTTTAAAAAAAGGATTCCTGATTTTCCGGTTGAACAATTGTTATTAGGAGATTTTTTTGAGTTAAAAGATCAATTTGATTTAATTATTGAGCAGACTTTTCTTTGTGCTTTGCAGCCTAGTTTTCGAACACAATATGTAAATCAAATGCAAAGTTTATTAAAACCTACTGGAAAAATAGTTGGGGTTTTATTTGATTTTCCGTTAACTGAGCAAGGTCCTCCATTTGGTGGAAGTTATGAAGAATATTTTTCTTTATTTAGTTCTATATTTGTAGTGAAAAAGTTGGCAATTTGCGAAAATTCAATTAAACCAAGAGCAGGAAAAGAATTCTTTATTATATTAGAAAAACAATAAAATGGAAAAAAATATTATTTTAAATCAACAGCAAATTAAGCACATTACAAAACGAATTGCATATCAGATTTACGAAACTTTTTCAGAAGAAACAGAAATTGTAATTGCAGGTATTGCTAATAGTGGTTTTGTGTTCTCTCAAAAAATAGCAAAAGTATTAGAAGAAATTTCAGAAATTAAAGTTGTAATTTGTGAAGTTCAAATAAATAAACAAAATCCAATTAAACCTATAATTACATCTATTAGTGAGGATGATTACGTGAACAAGAATATTGTTTTAGTTGACGATGTAATGAATTCAGGAGCTACATTGATTTACGGAGTGCGTCATTTTTTAAATGTACCTATAAAGAAATTTAAAACAGCAGTGTTAGTTGATCGTAATCATAAAAACTATCCAGTAAAAGCTGATTTTAAAGGAATTTCTTTGTCTACTTCATCTAAGGAGCATATACAAGTAATTTTTAGTGAAAACGAAGAATACGCTTATTTAAGTTAAATAAGCGTATTTTTTATTTCGGTAATAATTTCATCTGTTGATTTAGTATCTACATTGATTTTGTATCTCGCTTTGTTATAAAAGAAGCTTCTGTCAAATAGGTGCTTTGCTATAAAAGTTTCCAAATCGTCTTCGTTTTGGTCTAATAACGGACGTTTAGAGGATTCTTTTTCTAATCGTTCACTTAATGTTTTTATTGAAGCTTTTAAATAATAAGAAAAAACATTTTCTTTTTCAAAATGTAAATGATTATTTGCGTAACATGGCGTTCCTCCGCCTAAACTAATAATTGCTTCTTCGTTTAGGTTTAGGATATCATTTAGATATTGATGTTCTATTTTACGAAAATAGATTTCTCCATCAGTTTGAAAAATCTCTTTTATTGATTTTTGTTGCCTTTCTTCAATATATTTATCCAAATCATAGAAAGCTAAATTTGTTGCATTTGATAGAATTTGCCCGATTGTTGATTTTCCTGAGCCCATATATCCAAGAAGGATAATTTTTTTATTCATAATAAACGTTTGTATATTAATAGTTTAAAAAAAGGAGTGAAATTTTATGGCAAATTTAATGTAAATTCTATTGTAGAATCAAAAAAGTGCTCTATATTTGCACCCGCAATCAGGAAGTAAATTGCATGACTCGATAGCTCAGTTGGTAGAGCACAACACTTTTAATGTTGGGGTCCTGGG
>NZ_CANRNX010000010.1 GCF_947632075.1 uncultured Flavobacterium sp. | reverse complement strand
AGTCATAATACTTAATCTTGTTTTAAAGTTATTCAATTTTATTGTAAATGTCAGATTAAGTATTGACTAATTCAGATTAAATCTCGATGTTAAATAATTTAATTTTATTATATAATGTTTTTCTGTCTATGCCAAGAATTTGGGCTGCTTTGGTTTTATTAAACTTTGCTTTCTCTAATGCCTCGATTATAAGTTCTTCTTCGTTTTTATTATTTAAATTTTTAAACTCTTCAGTATTATGAGTAAAATCTTTATTTTTTAAATTGTTTATAAAAAATTCTTGAGGCAAAACCTCTTTTTCAATAAAATTAGATTGAGATAATAAAACCGAACGTTTCACAACATTTTTCATTTCACGTAAGTTTCCTGGCCAATCATATTTTAAAAAGATATTTTTTACATCTTCAGAAAAATCTAAAACATTTTTATCTAAATCACTATTTGATTGTTTAAGAAAAAAATCAGCAAATAATAAAATATCTGTTTCTCTTTCAGCCAAACGAGGTGCTTTAATAGAAAATTCATTTAAACGGTGGAATAAATCTTCTCTGAAATTTCCTTCTCTAACAGCACGCTGCAAATCTTCATTTGTAGCTGCAATAACTCTAATGTCAACTTCTATTTCTTTACTACTTCCAATCGGTTTAATTTTACGTTCTTGAAGTGCTCTTAACAATTGAATTTGAACTTCATAAGATAAATTACCAACTTCATCTAAAAATAAAGTACCGCCATTTGCTGCTTCAAAATGTCCTATTTTATCATTAATTGCGCCAGTAAAAGAACCTTTTAAATGTCCGAAAAATTCACTTGCTGCCAAATCTTTTGGAATTGCACCACAATCAACAGCAATATATGGTTTACCAAATCGTTTGCTTTGGTTATGAATAGAAAATGCAATATTTTCTTTTCCTGTTCCACTGTCTCCAATAATTAGAACCGAAATGTCAGTTGGTGCAACAATTTCAATAAACTTATGTAATTCTTCAGATGCAGAACTTTCACCTTTAATTATAGATAAATCGGTAGTATGTTTAAATTTTTCAGTGTTTTTTTTCTTTAAATTTTCATCACCTAAATTAAAATCTTCAAATTTGTTATTCAAAGCTTGATTAATTGTGTGTAGAATTTCTTCTGAATTAATAGGTTTTGAAACATAATCAAATGCATTTAATTTCATAGCTTTAACAGCTGTTTTTATATCAGCATAGCCAGTCATTAAAATTACCTGAATGTTTTCATTCAATTCTTTTATGTATTTTAAAATCTTAACTCCGTCAGTATCTGGTAAACGAACGTCAGTTAAAACTAAATCAAAATCTTGATTTTTAAGTAATTGTTCTGCTTCTGTAAATGAAAAAGCACTCGAGGTTTCAAAACCTTTTTTTGAAAGAAAGGTTTTAAGCATAGAACAAAAAGAAACATCGTCATCAATGATCAGAATTTTGTATTTCATTTAAAAATGATTATATCTTAAAATAAGATTTTGTTTAAATTATAAAATTACTACAAAAAGGTAGTTTTAGAAATTTTTAAGTAAACTTTAGGTTTTAGAAAGGATAACCGATTGCAATATTAAGAATTAAATTGTCTCTTCTCCATTGTCTATCACTAAAATCAATATTTTTGAAATTCCATCGTTCACCTTCTGGATAATAAGGTACTCGAATTGGAAAAGCTAAATCTGTTCTTAAGATTAGAATAGAAAAATCAAAACGTACCCCTACTCCTGCGCCAACAGCAATTTCTTTATAAAAATCAGTTGAAAAACGTCCACCTGGTTTGGAT
Source organism: uncultured Flavobacterium sp. (assembly GCF_947632075.1). Lineage (GTDB taxonomy): Bacteria > Bacteroidota > Bacteroidia > Flavobacteriales > Flavobacteriaceae > Flavobacterium. The sequence continues at coordinate 47,737 of NZ_CANRNX010000010.1, read as the reverse complement.
GCTTCTTTATTTAATAACCAAATATTTCCGGCATCTACAAAAACAGCTCCATTTACAAAACCAAATAAATTAGCTCTATATTCTGCATTAAATTCCATTTTAATATCTCCAGATTGATCATGTAAAAAAGTTCTAGATTCTGTTCTTGGATCAAAACTACCAGGGCCCAAAGTACGAGCTCTAAATGCCCTAATACTATTTGCGCCACCAATGAAAAATTGTTTAGAAAAAGGCATATATTGCGAATTACCATAAGCATAACCAATACCGCCTAAAACACGAGTTGCTAATTGAGATTTTTCTCCTAATTTTAAATAATATCTAAAATCGTGTTCCGTTTTCACAAACTGGCTGTAAGCAACACCTAAAATTTCTTTTTGGTTTCCTTTTCTAACATTTGCACCTGAAGTTAACCCAACGATATTACCAGATAAATCAACACTTCCTTTGTAATAAATCGTGTTTTTTAATGGAAACATTGTATTGGTATAGGTATATGAATATCTTGGTCCAAAAATTAATTGTTTTTCAACAACACGTTGTAAAGAAAGATTATTTTCCATTTGTTGCTGATATTTTTCTGTAATAGATTCTGGAGTTACATACGTTATATCAATAATATTTAATTCGTGTTCTTTTTTTACATTCTCTTTCCAAATGTAGCCAAACGATCCATTAAAGTTATGTAATGTATAAAGTTGTGTTCTGTTTTGATATTCGTAGCCTAATGAAATTTTAGTTCGTGGAACAAATGCACTTGATGAATGAAAATTAAAAGGTGATAAAATTCTTGGCATTAATAAATTTAATTTAGTACCAATTCTGTAAATATTATTAGCATCTTTTAACCCGCCGATCTGATATTCAAAACCACCGTAAATTGAAGCGGTAAACAATTCAGCACCTCTAAAAAAATTACGATTACTCCAATTAAAATTCAATTCACTCCCGGCATAACCAGCTGAATTTGTTTTAGCTAAAAACTCTAAACGTAAAGATTTAAAATCATTCGGAGTTAAATAATAATAAGCATCGAATTTATGGTTTGTTGAATCTGAAATTACAAATTCATTTTTAACGAATTTAAAAGTACCTAAATTAATTAATCTGCTTAATGAAAGGTTTTGATCTTTTGCATTATACAAATCGCCTTTGTCAAAATATAAGGCTTTGTCAAAAATTTGAGGCTTAAATAGTTTTTTACGATCAATAATTACAATACCCTTGTCGTTCTGTAAACTATCTATTCGTTGTAAATCTATGGTTCTGTTTTTTCTTCTTCTTGTATTTTGATTAGAATTAATCTTATAATCAGCAAAAACAATTACTCTATCAATTGTAAAAGGTTCTGAAGCTAATTCTGCAGTTTTATTTTTAACTTTAACAATTAAATCGACTTTGTGATTTCCAACAGTAGAATCAACTTGTACTAAAATATCATCTGGATTAAAATAATAATATCCTTTTTCTTTTAAGAAAGTATCAATTCTATTTCTTTCATCTTTAATAATATCTAAATTAAACGGTTCACCTACTTTTAATAAAGATTTATCACTACTTGCTGCTATAGCTACAGTAAGTTGAGTGTTATTATTTGGAAAAATTACTTTTCCTATTTTGTATTGATTTTTTGGCTGAACTTGATAAACTACTTCAGCTTTTTTATTATTAACTTCAGTTTCAAAATTTGTTGAAATATTGAAATAACCTTGATTTTCAGAATAATTATTTATAATACTACTCATAAAATCAGTATCAACATCTTTTAAAAGAACTGGCTTCTCGCCCACTTTGTATTTTAACCAATATTTAAATCCTTTATCTTTTTTTGGTTCTGGTGCAATGTTGTAAATATAAAGTTTAGGACGCAATCCGAAAATCGATTTATTTGGTTTTGGAACCAATTGACTTTCTAAATTTGACGTTAATTTACTTTTTTGAGCTTTGGTTAACGAATCGCCAATTAAATTAATTTTTGATCCTGTGTATAATAACTCGCCTTCTTTTAAAAACTTTGTATTACTACAAGATGCTAATAAAACGGCAGATGCCACAAAAATATATTTAGTTATTTTCATTATTTGCCTTTTTAATTTGATAGGTATTATTTTTCTTTTTTCCAATAATTTCTTTAAACTTATTGTAATCTAATGTAATAATAAAGCCTAATCCTGTTTCAACAACTTCACCTTGAAGTGCTACTTGATATTCGTTCACTCGGTATGCACGTAAAGTATAACGTCCGTTTTTAGATAATTTATATTCAATGGTAACATCACCAGCAATATTATTCGTTTGTTCATTTTCACGCGTTTCGCCTTCTAAACCAAAATTATTTCCAACAGTTACAGTTAATCTATCGTGAAATAAGGTTTTTGAAACTTGAATGTTTAAATCGGTTCTGGTATTTTTATCTCCAGTTGAATAATCATCTTGAGATTCTAAATCAAAATTGATATCTACTCCACGTATTAATTCCGAAGCTAAACTGTTTAATTGTTGAGAAAGTAATTTACTTACACTTTGACGCGCCATGCTTGAAGCAGAAACATTCACATTTGTATCAAAAGGATTTTCTCCGATAAAACGATTCAAAAGTAACAATGCAAAAACTTGTTTATTTAACTCTGATTCTTCATTTCGAAGTTGTTCTAATTTTGATTTTACAGTAGAAACAACTTCTGAAGAAACGTTTGTATTATCTTCATCTAAAATAATATTAAACGATATTTCTGGTTTCAACAATTCACCTTTGATCATTAAAAGTGTCTCAAAAGGTAAACGTTGTTTATATAAATTAATTTCTTGGGTTGATGTTAATTGCTGTTGAACCAAATCTAATGGTGCTGTTTTAATATTATATACAGCTGTTAAATTCACATCTGCTTTTGTTGGTTCTCCTGTAAAAGTAATGGTACTTCCTTGTTGAATTTCAAACTTACGCTTAATTAAATTTACTGACATGTCATATGAACCTTGATTAACTTCATAAGTTCCGACTAATGTTGTTTTTCCAGAAGGATCAATACCTCCTGTTAACTGCGCAGAACCTTGAATTTTAACAACATCGTTATTTGCTTTATCTAAAACAACCGCAATTTTAGCATCTTTATCAACTTCAATATTTACAGAAACATCTAAACCTGTGATCTCTGAAGTTGTTGGTTCTTCATCTTCAACAATGGTGTTTTCAAGAACCATTTGATCTTGATCAATAAATTCTATTATTCCTTCACGTTCTTGTAAAGCCGGACTGTATTGAGGCATTACAAACGTAAAATCTGTTTGATTGGTAACTTTTAAGTTTCCACTTACTTTTGGCAGTTTTAGATTTCCTTTTATATTCAAGTTAACATCTAAAGCTGCAACACCATAAAGCATTTCGTTTTCGGAATTTGTTGAATTTACTAATTTAAAACCTTGACCGAAAACAGCTAAATCAAATTTAAAAGCGCGATAGGTTTTGGTTAAAATACTACCATTTAAACTTAGTACATTTCCGTCGGTATCGTTAATCTTGAAGTTATTGAAAGAAATTCCGTTATTGGTAAATTCAATTTTATCGTTAATCTGATTAAAAGTTGCATTTAAATTGTTAATATGTAAACCAACATCATTAAACATAACATTACCAAGAATTGATGGTTTTTCTGTATTACCAGATATTTCTAAATATCCAGAAATAAAACCTTCAGATTGAGAAATCATTTGTTGAGAAAACCCTTGTAAACTTTGCATTCTTAGTTTTTCAACTAAAACATCTAAATCAAAAGTTTCAGAATTTGTGTTATAAAATCCTGTAGCTTTTACATAATTTTCATAACCACTTAATTCAATATTTGCACTTAACTTATCTTCAGATTCGTTATCTACATTTACTAATAAATTTCCAACATTACTTCCTAAAACATTCAATTTCTGAATATTCATATCTGAAGTAAAAGTCATTTTGTTTTTTAAATCATTTATTTGTGCTTTACCGTTAATAACACCACTCGCAAGAAGTGTATCTTTCTTAATCATTTCGGTAATTGTTTCAATATGAAAATTATTGATATCTACATTTAGCGGGCTATTTGGAACATCTTCTTCTGAATCGATTAAAATTTTACTATCATTTAAAGAAATTTTAAAATCATGAGCTAAAATTCCAGCATTAGAAATTTGAATATAATTATTAGGATCCACATTCCAATCGACATAATTTAATTTCAAACCATTATCATTTAAAGCAATTTGAATCATATCTTTCAATGAACTCACAGAACCATTAATCTGATATTTGATAACGTCTGATAAATCTAAAATTTTAATATTATAACCGATAACGTTATTTTGAACTTTACCTGCTAAACTGGCTTTATTTAAATGAAGACTTGAGTTTGCAAAACTGTTGATTGCTAACTGATAATCTAAATAATCTGATTTATTTTCTATGTCAAAATCAATTCCTGTTATTACATTATCACCGTAAATAAGTTCATCAATATCACTTTGAAATGAAATTTTGTTGGTTTCAGAATTAAAGCTTCCTAATAATTCAATGTTTTTAAAACGTTCTAATTCAGGAAGTAACTTAGAAATTACATCATCATTTTTTATTAATAAAGTGGTATTAAAATAGGCAGAAGATAACTGTTTGTTTAAAGTTTCTTCAGGTAAATCTAAATTGAAATAAGAATTTACATTACGTTGCAAATGAATTGGTAGTTCTGTTAACTTATATTTTCCATCTAAATTGATATTAAAAACCTGTGATTCAAAACTTAATAAATTTTTCTCATCATTTGAAACTGCAACAAAATTAATATCACTTAGCGGATACAAACTTGATTTATAAGCTAAAGCGAAATCATGTAAACTTAGATTTCCGTTAAGCTCATTGGGATTTAAATTTGAAAAATCTGCAGAAATTTTACCTGCCAGAGCCAAAGTCTCATCAAAAAAACCTGTTTTATATAAATCGATTTTTACTACATCTCCATTTAATTTTAAATTAGGTGTAAGTTTGTTATAATTTCCAAATGCAGTGATATTAAACTTAACGTTTTCGTCATTCATTTGGGTTACAATGTCGTAATTACCAGAATCAATTTTACCGTTTAAATTAAAATCTTTAAATGTGTAAGAATTGTACTTTGCTTCTGATACGTTTACAGAAACAATAGCGTTTGCTTTTTCTAAATCAAAACTTTGTCCACTTAATTTAAATGAAGCCGAAAGACTACCAATCGAATCGTTTTTTATAAGCTTTCCAACCTGGAAATTGTTTATATTCGTTTGAACTACATACGTTTCTTGATTCTTTTTTTGTTGATTAACATTTGCTTTTAAATCAACTGCTCCGAAAGAAGAATTCAAATGCAAATCGGCTAAAATTTTAGAAAAACTTCCTTTAATATTTCCAGTCAAATTCATTTGCTGCGGTACTTGAATATTATCAGGAATTGTACCTTTAGGAGCAAATTCTTTGATTTCTGAAGCAGAAATTCCAAATTGCATAATATCCAAATCCATCCATAAATTAGAAGGATTCATTGTATTTTTAATTTGTCCGTTGGCTTTAACTTTTATATTTCCTAAACCAGAAAAATGGAATTTATTAATGATTAAATCGTTGATTTTTCCTTTTAGATTAGAATCAATTTGCAAAATAGCATTTGGAAATTGTTTAAATGGAATTGTATTTTCTAAAGTTGGAACAATTAATAATATATCTGAAAAAGCGATTTTTGTATTTGGTAAGTTGGCTGAAACAAAAATGTTTTCAATATTTTCGGTTAAATCATTTTTAGAATTGTACTCCAAAATAAGCTCATCTTGAATTAATGTCTTTGGTGTTTTTAACTCTAAATTCTTTAATGATGCAACGGTTGAACCATAACTAAAATCTGTTTTAAAATTATCAATTTGTAGACCACTTTTTTCAGAAACAAATGTTTTAGTGATGGCACCAGAAATATCTTCTTCATTAAAAGAAAAATCTTTTAATTCAAAATCTATTTTATTGAAATTAACATGGTTAAAATCTAATCCTTTAAGTGTTGGTTTAGATGACTTATTATTGAATTTAACTGCTAAATTGTTTAAATTTAATTGATTTAACAGAAGATTAATTCCGTTCGAAGTTTCTTGGCTTTCTACATTAATGACCTTATCTTCTTTAGTAATTTCATTCGAAGGAAAAATAGAAACATCAACAATTGCATTATCTAAACTAACTTGGTTAATCTCAAATTTATTATTTTCTAAATCTAACTTTTTAATTTTTGTTACGAATGAATCAAAAATTAAATGTGCTTCTGTTTTAGATTTTTCATCTGAATATGAAACATCAAAATTTTTAAATTGAATTTCACCTAATTCAATTTTTAAAGGTTTATTTTCTGAAGTTACTTGATCAGCATCTTCATTAGTGGAAAGTAGTTGATCTACTTGGGTTTGATTCAATGCAACTTTAAAACCATCAATTAAAATAGAATGGATTGCGTATTCATTTTCTTGAAGATTAAATGTTTTAACCTTAGTTTTAAATTCATTTAGATGAAGCGAAACATAATTACCAGAAACATCATCATTGAAGTTCAATTGAATTTTTTCTAATTCAATTTTATCAAGAGAAATATAAAAAGGCTTCGATTCTGATTGTGGTTCATCATTGGTTGCGAAGGCGTTTAAAATAAAATCAAAATTGAATTCACCTTGCTTATTTCTATTAACGTTAGTCTTAAAATCGTTTAAACGAATGCTTGAAATATTTGCTTTAGAATTGATCAAATCAGGTAAATAAATCCCTACATTTAATTTATTAACGAATAATAAAGTATCTACATCTTTTCCTTTTAGATAAAAATCTTGAATTTCTATTTTATTCGGAAAAGAAACATAAATTTTTTCTAAAGAAACTTCTGTATCTATCTTTTCCTCTAAATAATTAATAGCTTGGTTTTTAACAAAATTCTGGACTTTTGGAAATTGTAAACTAAATATGAATCCGATAATTAAAATCAGAAAAAATAATAGCCCGAAGCTTATATACTTAATTATTTTTAAAATTTTCTTTTGCAAAACCAAACATTTTGTAACAAATATAAGGAAAGTTACCGATGTTTTTTGGAATAAAAAAAGCTTAAAATTTAAAAATTATAAGCTTTTTACTATAAAATAAAATGAACATTTTAAATTTATCTTAAACAATTCAAAAACAAACAACAAATGCTTTATAAGTCTTTCTAAAACAAAGAAATCTAAAAAGATTCATTTTTAATATTTATTTTTATTTTAAAAGTGTTTTTTTTGGTTTAAATGAAGTGTTTTTTGTGGTACAAACATACCTCAAATTTGAAATAGCTTTGATATAAAAATAGTGAATGCCACTATTTTTTGAGTGAATGAATAAAAAACTATTTTTTTAGTTTAATTGCCACTTTTGTTCCATGATTAGAAAAATATATTGAAACATTGTTTTCAAAATTCTTTTGAGTTAATTCTAAACGTTTATTTACTATCTTAATTCCTTTAGAATCATGGTTTTTAATATTATTTTTTGAATTTCCAATCCCATTATCTTCTATGGTAATTTGTATAAAACTATTTAAATCATCAACTTTTAAAATTATTTCAGGTTTTTCGATACTCAAAGGAAACGCATGAACTATTGCGTTTTCTATGAAAGGTTGTAATAATAATGGTACAATTTTAATTTTGTTAAGTGATAATTCTGAATCAATTTTCACATTAAAAGCTATTTCATTCTCTACTCTAATATTTTCAATCTCGATATATTGTTTTAAATATTCTATTTCTTCATTTAAAGTAATTTCTTTTTTATCAGAGAAATCTAAAGTCTTTCGTATTAATGAAGAAAAACGTTCTAAGTAATATAATGCATTATCTACATCTTTACAAATAATATAATATTGGATTGAACTCAAAACGTTAAATAAAAAATGCGAATTCATTTGATTTTTTAAAGCCTGAAGTTTTACTTCTGCCAATTGTTTATCAAATAAAAGTTCTTTTTTTATTACTCTAATTCTAACATTTAAAATAATCAATCCAATTAAAATAAAAGCAATAATAGAAATTAAGAAAAAAGGCCACGTAAAGTAAAATGGTGGTTTAATTTCTATATTTATTAATCTTTGAACAGAAGCTGAACCTGTATCTTCATTGATGATTTGAATATCAATTTCGTAAATACCACTATCTAAATAACTCAAATTGATTTCGTTTTCATTTACCAAATCAATCCAAGGTTCATTCTTTTTTACTCGATATTTAAAAATTAATTTATCAGGATATTTTTCATTTACAGCTGTAAAAAATATATTTAAATTATTTTCTGTGTTCTTTAAAGAAAGTTTTTTTGAAATAGATTCTAACTCAATATGATTTAATTGGATATTATTAACTAACATTTTAGTTATTTCAGCTTTACTTTCAATTTTTCGATCGAAATAAGATTTATCTAAAACAAAAAAAACATTAGTTGTTAAAATATACAATTTTGAATTGTATTCACTCGAAGCTAACAAGTTATAATTTGTTAAGCCTTGACTTTTATTAATAAAATAATAGTTTGAATCTTGAAAAACATTAATACCTAAATTGGTTCCAATAAAAAGAGTGCAATCAATTTCATTAATAAAAGCAGTAGAACTTCCTTTGATATTTTTTTGTGAAATGAAATTTGTGATTTTTGTTGGTGATTCTAAAACATTCAATTCATAAACATCGTTAAAATCTGTTATGATAACCAAATTTCCTTTAGAATTTGCAGTAATTCTTTTAAGTTTAACTTCATTAAATTCATTTGAAACAGCAAAAGATTTAAAAATTCCATTTTTGTATTCGTATAACCCACTAAGTGCTGAAGCAAAATAGGCAGCATTTTGCGTTGAAACTATAGAAACAATATCTTCAGGTACATTTGGATTGTTCCAATTATGAAAATATTGAAATTTCATTTCATTAATATTTTCAAATATTCTAATTCCACCGTAAGGAACAGCAGTAACTAACAGATTTTTAAAAAAAATAAAGTTAAAAATATGAACGGGATGGTAATTTGTAATATCACCTTGAAGATTTATTTCAAAAAGCCCGAGGTTTGATGAAACCCATATTGTTTTATCATTTAAAATAGATTGATAAAAAACAATTCTATCTTCAGAAATTGAATAATCTATCGGATAGAAATGATTTTTAATTACAGTAAAATCTTTAAATTTTAAATATTTCTGTTTTTGAACCTGTTTAAACTTACTTAGAGGTATCTTTTTTAATTCAGTATTTGCTGAAAAAATGGACAATCCTTGGTCATGAAAAACATATTCTTTTTTATCTGACACCAATAAACTATATGTTTTTTCGATTTTATCTTGATGAAAAACTGGAGCATTTAAATTGATTTGAACTAATCCGTTTGTATTAGTTCCAATATAAAGCATATCGTTTTTTGCATCATAAGTAAAACTTCTTAAATCATGAAATGGAATTTTTAAATCCTCCACTCTATTCTTTAAAGTTCTATTTTCTATAGTATATAAAGCGCCATCATTTTCATATATTCCGGAAGAAATAAAATGAATTTTATTTTTGTGAAGATAAAATTCCCAAATATTAGGAACGTTGTAAGTTTTAATAATTTCGAAATTATCCGTTTTTAAAAGAATTAATTCTTTTTCAGTTCCTAAATATATTATGTTGTTATATACAAACGAGGAAAAAACTTTTTTTGTATCTAAAACTTTTACAACTCTTTCATTTTCAACTAAATAAATCACATCATTTAAAGTAATTGCATAAACTTTATCATTAGAAACAAAAAAACTGGTTATGGTGAATTTATAATTTGAATCTTGAATAAATTTTAGATTTTCAATCTTAAAATCATTTGAAATAATTGAAATTCCATTTAAAGTTCCTATATATATTTTGTTGTTATAAGAAAATATTGTTCGAACAAAATTATTGACAAGGCCTTTATCTGTGTTTATAATTTTACTTGAATGTTTATTAAAAAAAAAGTACACCTTGACCGTATCCAGCAATCCACATGTTTTGATTCTTATCTTCATAAATATCAAATACATTGTTGAATTTATATTTGGTAGCTACAGTTTCAATTTCAAATGTATTCATTTTTCGTTTAAACAAACCTGCTCTTGAACCAATCCATAAAACACCTTTAGAATCTATAAATATTTTTTGAATATTATTTGAAAATAAACCTTCATTTACAGAAATGACTTTGGTATCTACATGTTGAGCAGTTCCAAAAAAAGAAATTAATAGGAAAAAGAATAAAACTTTTAATTTCATAAAAAAAGCTTGTCTACATTTTCTTTAAAACTGGCAGAAACAGGAATTTCGTTTTCAAAATCATCTCCTTCAATTTTAAGAATTAATCGATTTTTAGATCTATCAAAATAATCAACTTGCAATAAATTAATTAAATATGATCTGTGCACACGAATAAAATTCTTATCAGGTAAACGACCTTCAATTTCACGTAAAGTTTTAGAAATTAAATATTCAGCATCTTTCAAAAAAATATTCGTGTAATTATCGTTTGCTTTGCAATACAAAATTTCATCTAAATTTATTAGCATACGTTTATTTTTAATTCCATTAATGAATTTAAAATATTTTGTATCTAATTTTTTTTGTTCAAAACGATCGAAAATCATTTTAAGCTTATTTCCATCAAAAGGTTTTAAAATATAACCAAAACAGCCGTATTCATTAATAGATTTTTCCATATATTCAGCATAAGCTGTTGTAAAAACAACTTCAAAAGAATCTGTATTAACATTCTTTAAAAGCTCAAAACCATTTGCTTCTGGCATTTCAATATCCAAAAAAACTAAATCGGGTAAATAATTTTCTACTGCTTCAATTCCGGTTTTAACCGAATTACATAAAATAATTTCATGCTTCTTATTCGGAAAAATCAAATTGATATATTCTTTTAAAAGTTCTCGAATTTTCTTTTCATCATCAATAATAAGAATGGTTAAATTTTCCATATTTATTTTAAAAATTGTAGATTATTTATTTTCTATTTTAACCTTCTTTAAAGTTAATAAATTCATTGGATGTGTGTTTAAACCCGTAATATTTTCATGTGTAAAACGAACTACTTTATCATAAAACAAAACAATTACAGGAACTTCATCTTGAATGATTTCATCCATTTGCTGATAAATTAATTTACGTTTTTCAATATCGGTTTCTGTAAACGATTTTTTATAAAGTTTATCGAAATTTTCATTTTTAAAATGTGTATAATTAGGTCCGTTTGGCGCAAAATTATTACTAGAAAATAACGACAAATAATTTTCTGCATCAGGGTAATCAGCAATCCAACTTCCTCTAAAAAAAGGAACTTTTCCTGTTGCCATACTCTGGCGTAAAGTAGATGGTGGCGTAACATCTACCTGAACATCAATGCCTATTTTTTGCCATTCGCGTTGTAAATATTCTGAAATATCAACATAAGTACTATTTGTAGAAAGCATTACTTTAGGCTTTTGCTTTTTGTCTTTTATATAATCTGCAACCAAAGCTTTGGCTTTAACCAAATCGTAAGTTACCAAATTAGCATCGTTATAACCAGCTAAACCTTCTGGAATAATTCCTTTTACTTTTGCAGAACCCATTCCGTTTCGTAAATAAACCAATAATTTATGACGATCAAAACCAATGTTTAAGGCTTGGCGAATACGTTTGTCTTTTACAACTTCATCGGTTCCATCCATTCGGAAACCTAAATATTCAGAATTTAAATACGGACCTGTTAAAAGTTTAATTTGTCCATTATATTTAGGTTGTAATTCACCTTTTGAATTAAGTAAATCATCTTTATAAGAAGGATCTAAACCGTTTATAAAATCAAGATTTCCTTGTATAAACTGTAAAAAAGCACTTTGCTTATCTGGTAAAAAATTTATTGCAACAGCATCTAAATACGGAAGTTGATTTCCTTGCGCATCTTTTTCAAAATACAATGGATTCTTTCTTAAAACCAATTTGATATTTTCTTCCCAAATTTTAAACTGAAAAGGACCAGTTCCAATCGGATGGATTCTAAAATCGATAGTTGCATCTTCAGTAATTTCTTTAGGAACAACCGAAGCATATTTCATAGAAAGCAATCCTAAAAAAGCAGGAAAAGGCTTTTGAAGCTTAATTTGTAAAACCGAATCATTTAAGGCTTTGAAATCATCTACATACTGAAAAATCCAAGCTCCTGGAGAAGCCAATTGCTCACTAATTAAACGTTTAAAGCTGTATTCAAAATCAGAAGCAACAACAACACGAGTACTATCTTTTCCGAAATTTATGTGTTTATGAAAATAAACATCGTTACGAATTATAAATTCATAAGTTTTTCCATCTTCAGAAATGTTCCAACGTTTTGCAACATCTGGTTCAACTTGCAACGAATCGTTTAATGAAACCAAACTATTAAAAAGTTGATTGCATGGCCAAATAATTGCCTGATTTCTGGCAAAAGCAGGATCTAAAGTTTGAATATTTGCGCTCTCATTATATCTAAAAACGGAACGATTATCGTCAAAAGAATTCGTTTTTGAACACGAACTTCCTAAAAAAACTAAACAAACCGTTGATATATAATAGCATAATGATTTCATGAAACCGAATTTTGTATGTAAATTTGCAAATTCCTTTTCCTTAGTAAAAGGACGAAGTAAATATAATTCAAAATTACTACTTAAAAGTAGGTAATTCATATGGAAAATAGAAAAAAAGTAGCTTTTTATACCTTAGGATGTAAACTGAATTTCTCAGAAACTTCTACCATTGCTCGTAGTTTTAACGATGAAGGTTTTGATCGTGTAGATTTTGAGGAAGTTGCCGATATATATGTGATTAATACTTGTTCGGTTACAGATAATGCCGATAAACAATTTAAACAAATAGTAAAAAAAGCTTTAAAAGTTAATGATAAAGCTTTTGTTGCTGCTGTTGGATGTTATGCGCAATTAAAACCTGAAGAATTAGCTGCCGTTGATGGCGTTGATTTGGTTTTAGGTGCTACCGAAAAATTTAAAATTACCGATTATATTAACGACCTATCTAAAAATGATATGGGCGAAGTGCATTCGTGTGAAATTGAAGAAGCAGATTTTTACGTTGGAAGTTATTCTATTGGTGACAGAACACGTGCTTTCTTAAAAGTTCAAGACGGTTGTGATTACAAATGTACGTATTGTACGATTCCGTTGGCTCGAGGAATTTCTCGTTCTGACACAATGGAAAGCGTAATGAAAAATGCTGCAGAGATTTCAGCAAAAGGAATTAAAGAAATTGTATTAACCGGTGTTAATATCGGAGATTATGGAAAAGGTGAATTCGGAAATAAAAAACACGAGCACACTTTCTTAGAATTAGTTCAAGCTTTAGATACAGTTGAAGGCATTGAGCGTTTACGTATTTCTTCTATAGAACCTAATTTATTAAAAAACGAAACGATTGATTTTGTATCTAAAAGCAAAACGTTTGTTCCGCATTTCCATATTCCATTACAATCTGGTAGCAACGACATTTTAAAGAAAATGAAACGTAGATATATGAGAGAGTTATATCAAGATCGCGTTTCTAAAATTCGTGAAGTAATGCCAAACGCTTGTATTGGTGTTGACATTATTGTAGGTTTCCCTGGTGAAACAGATGAATTATTTTTAGAAACTTATAATTTCTTAAATGATTTAGACATTTCATATTTACACGTATTTACTTATTCAGAAAGAGATAACACAGAAGCTATTGAATTTGAAGGTGTGGTTCCTGCAAATGTTAGAAGCAAAAGAAGTAAAATGTTACGTGGATTATCTGTAAAAAAACGTAGACATTTTTACGAAAGTCAATTAAATACAGAACATATAGTTTTATTTGAAAGTGAAAACAAAGAAGGTTACATTCACGGATTTACAGAAAATTACGTTAAAGTAAAAACACCTTGGAATCCAGAATTGGTTAACACTCTTCATGAAGTTAAACTAACTACAATTGATGAAGATGGATTGGTACGCTTTGATTTTATCACAGAACCAATTTTTTCATAAATTAAATAAAAAAGGAATCAAAATGATATCCTTTTTTATTGCAATTGGTTAATTAAGTATAACAAAATATATTATTCATTTTAGAACTAAGAAAGATCTTCATCTTTATAAATAACTTCATCCATAATAACACAAAATCAATATTTTCAATTTAACAAATTTATGTAACAAGCAAAAAAAACCACCTGTAAAGGTGGTTCAAATATGATAAATTATATTAACGTGAATAGTTCGGCGCTTCTTTAGTAATTGTAATATTGTGTGGATGTGATTCACCAATACCTGAAGCTGTTAATTGAACAAAACGTGCAACTTCTTTTAAAGTAGTAATATCTTTAGCACCACAGTAACCCATTCCGGCTCTTAAGCCACCAATAAACTGAGTCATAGATTCATTTAATTCACCTTTATAAGGAACACGTCCTTCAATTCCTTCTGGAACTAATTTTTTAACATCGTCTTCTACGTCTTGAAAATAACGATCTTTTGAACCTTGTTTCATAGATTCAACCGATCCCATTCCACGATAAGTTTTGAACTTACGTCCTTCAAATATAACTGTTTCTCCAGGTGACTCTTTTGTCCCTGCTAACATTGATCCTAACATTACGCAATCTGCTCCAGCACCTAAAGCTTTAGGAATATCACCTGTGTAACGTAAACCACCATCAGCAATTACAGGAACTCCCGATCCTTTTAAAGCAGCGGCAACTTCCATAACAGCAGAGAATTGAGGAAAACCAACACCTGCAACTACACGTGTTGTACAAATAGATCCAGGACCAATACCAACTTTAACAGCATCAGCACCAGCTTCTGCTAAATATAAAGCAGCTTCTGCAGTAGCAATATTTCCTACAACAACATCAATTTCTGGGTAAGCAGCTTTAACTTCTTTTAAAGTATTAACCACACCTTTAGTATGACCATGTGCGGTATCAATTATCAAGGCATCAACTCCAGCAGCCACTAAAGCACCTGCACGTTCAACTGCATCTGCAGTTACTCCAAGAGCAGCAGCAACGCGTAAACGTCCAAATTTATCTTTGTTCGCATTTGGTTTTAAAGTTAATTTTGTAATGTCACGGAAAGTAATTAAACCTACTAAATTATATTCTGCATTTACTACAGGTAATTTTTCGATTTTATTTTCTTGAAGAATATGTTCAGCATCTTGAAGAGTAGTTCCTTCTAAAGCAGTTACTAAATTATCTTTAGTCATTACTTCTATAATTGAACGAGATGGAACTTTTTCGAAACGTAAATCTCTATTCGTTACGATACCTTTCAAAATATTATTTTCATCTACAACAGGAATACCGCCAATTCCAAATTCTTTCATTGCTGCTTTGGCATCACCAACGGTTGCCGATAATTGTAAAGTAACTGGATCGATAATCATACCAGATTCAGCACGCTTAACTTTTCGAACTTCTAACGCTTGTTGTTCGATAGTCATGTTTTTGTGCAGAACTCCAATTCCACCCTCACGAGCCATTGCAATTGCCATTGCACTTTCTGTTACTGTATCCATTGCAGCAGAAATGATTGGCACATTTAAAGTTATATTTCTTGTAAATTTTGTTTGAATATTTACTTCTCTTGGTAATACCTCTGAGTAATTTGGTATAAGAAGTACATCGTCGTAGGTTAGACCTTGACCTACTATTTTAGCTGTGTGTGCTTTCATATTGCAATTGTAGTTGAATTGCACGCAAATTTACTTCAAAAACATAGAAATTCAAAATATTAATGATAGAAATTAAATATTTTTAACGCTTCATTATATGATGCTTCGAAAGACATTGCTTGAATATTAGTATCTACTTTATTTGCGGTAAAATAAGATAACATTTTTTCTGTTGGCATGTTACCTGTTAAATCGTCTTTAGCCATAGGGCAACCACCGAAACCTTTTATGGCACCATCAAAACGTAAACATCCCGCTTTGTAAGCAGCGTCAACCTTTTCAAACCAAGCAGTTGGTGTTGAATGTAAATGGGCACCAAATTCAATATTCGGATATTTAGGAATTAAATTAGAAAACAAATAATCGATATCTTCTGGCGTTGAAGTTCCAACAGTATCAGATAAAGACAAAATAGTCACACCCATATTGGCTAATTTTTCTGTCCACTCGCCTACGATATCAACATTCCACGGATCTCCGTACGGATTTCCGAATCCCATCGAAAGATACGCAACAACTTCTTTATTGGTATTGTTTGCGATCTCAAGAATTTCTTCAAGTGTAACTAAAGATTCTGAAATTGTTTTATGTGTATTTCTCATCTGAAAATTTTCAGAAATAGAAAATGGAAATCCTAAATATTGAATTTCTTTATGAACCGATGCCAATTCTGCTCCCTTAGTATTTGCAATTATTGCAAGTAATTTTGATTTTGTTTGAGACAAATCAAGCTGTGCTAAAACTTCAACTGTATCTTGCATTTGAGGAATAGCTTTTGGAGAAACAAAGCTACCAAAGTCAATTGTATCAAATCCAACTCGTAATAACGATTGGATGTATTGTACTTTTTTTTCTGTAGGGATAAAATCCTTGATGCCTTGCATAGCATCACGCGGACATTCAATAATTTTCACTGGTTTCATAGTGTTCAAAGATAATAGATTCTTAATAACAAGCAAAAAAAACACTTGAAAATATTGAAAATGCAATTATAAAAACATAAAAATTGCTAAAGTCACAAAAATAATAATTTGTAACCATTTTAATATTAAGTTGAAAGCTTTACTTTCTCTTAAAACTAAAGTTAAAGATGAAGCAATAATTGCATAGATTGTAAAAACAATTAGTGCCTCGATCATGAAAATACTACCTAATGTATAAACTTGAATTTTTAAATCTCCTAAATTCGGATCAAGAAAACTTGGAAACAAAGCCAAAAAAAACAACATTACTTTAGGGTTAGAAACATTTAAAATAAAACCTTGTGTAACATTTTTAATTGGCTGATCAATTTCTTTCCTGCTTTCTTTAAGATTAAAATTATCAGAAGCTTTAAAAACCTGATAAGCTATGAAAAGTAAATATAAAGCTCCGAAAATTTTAATTACTTGAAAAAGCCAAGGAATTGCTGTAATCATGGTTGAAATTCCGAAAGCTAATAATGTGGTATGAAAAAGTAAACCTGTAGATAATCCAAACGCGGCCGCAATTCCGTAATTACGGCCTTTGGATATACTTTGTGACAAAATATACATTACATCTGTACCTGGAGCAATGGTTAACACTAAACTGGTAATTGAAAAAGAAATAATTGTATCTAATGTCATTATTTTATTTTTTGTTTAAAATCGCTTGATTGATTTCTTTAATTAATCCAGGTCCTTCGTAAATAAACCCAGTATAAATTTGAACTAAAGAAGCGCCAGCATCTAATTTTTCTAAAGCATCTGCAGCAGAATGAATTCCACCTACTCCAATAATTGGGAATGATTTATTGCTTTTTTCAGATAAGAAACGAATCACTTCTGTAGAACGTTCACGTAATGGTTTACCTGATAATCCACCTACTTCAACTTTATTTTCAGATTTTAATCCTTCACGAGAAATAGTTGTATTCGTTGCGATAACTCCGGCGATTTTTGTTTCGTTGATAATTTCAATAATATCTACTAACTGATCGTCTGTTAAATCTGGTGCAATTTTTAATAAGATTGGTTTTGCTTTTGGCTTTTGTAAATTCTTAGACTGAAGCGTTCCTAATAATTCCATCAACGGCTCTTTATCTTGTAAAGCTCGTAAATTAGGTGTGTTTGGCGAACTTACATTTACCACAAAATAATCAACATAATCATATAAAGCATCAAAACAAATTGAATAATCATCAACTGCTTCTTCGTTTGGAGTGACTTTGTTTTTACCGATGTTTCCACCAATTAAAACACCTTTATTTTGTTTTAAACGGTGAACAGCTAATTCAATTCCACCGTTATTAAATCCCATACGGTTAATAATTCCAGAATCTTCTTTTAAACGGAATAAACGTTTTTTAGGATTTCCGTCTTGAGGTTTTGGCGTAATGGTTCCAATTTCAATAAATCCAAATCCAAAAGCATCTAACTCAGTATAAATCTTAGCATCTTTATCTAAACCAGCTGCAAGTCCAACCGGATTTTTAAATTTTAAGCCAAATACTTCACGTTCTAATCTTTTGTCATTTACTTGATAAATAGATTTAATAATTGAACGAACACCTGGAATTTTCTGAGTTGTTTTAATTAAAGAAAAAGTGAAGTGATGAACTTCTTCTGGATCAAACTTAAAGAAAATAGGTCGAAGAATAGATTTATACATAATTTTAGATGTGTTGTTGAAGTTTTTACAAAAGTAGTATTTCTTCTGTCAAATAAAAACAAAAAAGATCGGCTTTTCTGCACATTTTCAGTTCTTAAACACAACCATCAATTGTACATGAATTGTTAAGTTCTACTGCTTTAATGATTCAATTTTATTATAAGCTTGATTTAAAGCCTCAACAAAAACTCAATGATTTTTTTGTATATTTAATCCAATCTATATAATTTTTAAAAGTATGTTTGATTTTAGATTAAAAGTGTTCACCGCAGTAGCGAAAAGACTTAGTTTTACTAAAGCTTCCGAAGAAATAAATATTTCACAACCTGCTGTGAGTAAACATGTCAGAGAACTTGAAAACGAACTAAAATCTAAACTATTTGACAGAAAAGGAAACAAAATAGAACTTACTATTTATGGCCAAACACTTCTTAATTATGCCGAAAAGGTAAGAACTGTACACACAATTTTAGCAGAATTGCAGAATAATCAGTTGGCAATCATTGATATTGAAGATTTAATTATCAATAGAAATTTTTATTTTGTCACTTCAAAAGGAAATCAATCATCAATCGTTAATCTATTTCAAAAATTCATAAAAAATAACCTTAAGTTATAACCTATAACTTATTTATATAAAAACAGTTATGCTATTTTTAAGAACTTTATCATATAAATCAAAAAATTATGAGAGAGATAAATTATAAAAAAATAGCATATATTCTGTTAGTTATATTCTGTTTAACGCCTTTTACGAGTTCGCCAATTTCACTTTTAATTGGAATAATTTTCGCGGTTTTATTAGGAAATCCGTTTGAAAAATTAACTCATAAATACATTCATTTACTTTTACAAATATCAATTGTAGGATTAGGTTTCGGTTTAAATTTTAACGAAGCCATACAAGCCGGAAAATCAGGATTACTTTTAACTGTAGCCAGTATAACTTCGGTATTAATCTTAGGATATTTCATAGGAAGAATTTTAAAATTAGAAAAAAATCTAAGCTATTTAATCACCGTTGGTACGGCAATTTGTGGAGGAAGTGCAATAGCAGCTGTATCGCCAATTATTAAACCAAAAAGCAATCAAATATCGTTAGCTTTAGCTATCGTATTCTCATTAAATTCAATAGCATTATTTATTTATCCGGCGATTGGTCATGCGCTACAACTTACTCAAGAACAATTTGGATTGTGGGCAGCCGTTGGAATTCATGATACAAGCTCAGTAGTAGGAGCAGCAAATAAATATGGCCCAGAAGCACTGAAAATTGCAACAACGGTAAAATTAGCCAGAGCTTTATGGATTATTCCAGTTTCTGTCTTAACAATGCTTTTATTCAAGCAAAAGGGAACAAAAGTCAAAATTCCATGGTTTATTGGATTATTTATCTTAGCCATTATTTGCAATACTTTTGTACCACAATTAAGTGTAATAACACCTTCAATTCTTCATATTTCAAAATCGGGTTTAAATTTAACCTTATTTTTAATCGGAACTACCTTAACGCTTAGTGTAATCAAATCAATAAGTTTTAAACCAATGCTTTTAGCCGTAGTTCTTTGGATATTAATCAGCTGTGGAAGTTTGATTTATATATTAAATTTTTCAATTTAAAGTTAGAAATTAAAAATATTAAAAAAGCACTCAATTTCAATAAAAGAAAGAGTGCTTGTGATTTTTTGAGATAGAATTTATTTTAAAATTTCTACCAATTTCTCAGTTAGTTTTTTTCTACTATAATATTGAAGTCCCATAGCATAAACTTTCAATTCTTTCTTTTTATATAAATCATATAATCTTAAAATCTGATCTTTTATTTCATCTTTTTGATCATAAGTGAAAAATGTACCAGAATTAGTTTCCTTTAATATTTTAGAAAAATCAGCTCCTTCTGGACCGATAGCTAAAATAGGTCTTTCTGCAGCCATATATTCAAATAATTTTCCAGGAATAATTCCAACAGTATCTTCAGAGTCAATTTCAATTAAAAGCAAAACTTGCGAGCTCCTTTGTTCTATTAATGCCTGATTGTGTGCAATATAACCTAAGTTATTTACGTAATTCGTAAGCTTAAATTCGTTAATGGCATCTAAGACTTCTTGACTTACTTTACCAATCAATTTTAGTTCAAAATCATTTCTGAAATCTTCGTTTTCTTTTATCAAATCAGCAAAAGCTTTCCAAAGTACTCTTGGATTTCTATCAGACAAGAACGAACCAATATGAGCTATTGAAAACTTCGTATCTAAAGGTTTCTTTTCAATATACTCCACATCATAACCATTAGTGATTATAGAAATTGGTTTGTTTGTGATTTTTGAAAACTCGTTTTTTGTTGTCGGACTTGTAACAATTACATGATCTGCAGCATTTAAAACTTCTTTTTCAAATTGCAAATGTTTCTGCTTAGAAGATTCTGTTAACTTTAATTCTTTATGATAACCAATCGTTGTCCAAGGATCGCGAAAATCTGCAATCCATTTACATTCTAATTTCTTGTGTAGTTCTAAACCTATGAGATGTAGACTGTGTGGCGGACCTGTTGTAATGACTACATCAATTGAATTTTCTTTAATATAATTTGATAAAAAATCTACAGAAGGTTTTACCCATCCTATTCTGGCATCTGGAATAAAAAAGTTACCCCGAATCCATAATAAACTTTTCTCAATAAAGTTTTGTTTCTTTTTATTTGGAATAATTCCTGAACTTATATTTTTAGTTGAATTTTTAGAAAACAATCCAGCAATTTTATAAGGTTCGGAAATTTTATTTTTAAGAATAATTGCTTTCGGATTCACTTCTGAAACCAATTTTTCATCTTTAATTGGATAATTTGGATTTTCTGGAATATAAACAATTGGCTGAATATCAAAATCGGGTAAATACTTTACAAACTTTAACCATCTTTGTACACCTGGCCCTCCGGCTGGCGGCCAATAATAAGTAATTATTAAAACTTTCTTTTTCATATTTCAAATTAGTGAATCTAAAATGAGATAAACACATTCAAATATACTATTTAAAACTATTTTTATTAATGATTAATTGATATAAAATAAAAAATCCTTTATCAAAATTAATAAAGGATTTTAAATATAAACAAAACTATTTAGACCATTGGTTAATTGAATCTCGATTCATTTTTATATAATCATCATTTTTAGCAGTTTCTGCTTCTTTCAATGATAATTTAGCAGTTTCAATTGCACCTTTTTTATCACCTAACTTCGCTTGAATTAATGATTTTTGACGTAAAACATAAAAAGGAGCTTTGCCTTCTTGCATTTCAATAAATTTATTTACGTATTCTAAGGCTAACTCTGTATCGTCTGTAGCTTGAAATAAATATTGTCCCGCAGCATAATAATCCGAGGCTTTAGGTTCACTTTTTAATGTACTTTCAATACTCGCCATTGCTTTTTGATGTGTAGGAACAGTAAACTTAACTGGAATAGCTGTTTTTTCCCATTTTAAAACAATCTCACCGTTGTTTGAATCAATTTGTTCAATATCTATTGTAAAGTTTTCTATTTCTCTTCCAATAGGCATTGGATTAGCTTTAGTTTTCACAATAACTTTAGAATCATCCCATTTTGCAGGTAATCCCCAATTCGAAGTATCTGCATAAAAATAAACTTCCCAAGCATCAGCTTTAGGTAAAGTGTATAGTGCATACTTTCCTTTAGGTAAACTTTGACCATCAATGATAACATCATCACTAAACTCTACTGTAGTATTTTCATTAGCACCTGTTCTCCATACTTTTCCAAAAGGAACTAAATCACCGTAAACTAATCTTCCTTTTTTAGCTGGTCGAGCATAATTTACTTCAACCTCAGTAAGTCCAACCATTTGTTCTACTTCTGCTTTAGGACTTGATTTTGGCGTTATTACTTGTGCATTACTTGATAATGAAAATGCAACGAAAGATGCAGCTATAAATATCTTTTTCATAATTATTATTTATTGTATTTTGAAATTCCTTCAGTCAACCAATTTAAATACTCTTCTTTATCAGGAGTATAACCTACAGGTTTATTCAAATTGTTTCCTTCATTATCTAAAATAATATAATAAGGTTGCGCATTTGCTTGATATCTCTCAATTTGAAAATCACTCCATTTATTACCAATTGTTTTAATGCTTTTACCTGTAGTTTTAGAAACGTATTGTTCGTTTTCTGGTAAATATTCTTTATCATCAACATATAAAGAAATTAAAACCACATCGTTTTGTAATTTAGCCAAAACATCTGTTTCAGACCAAACGTGCTCTTCCATTTTTCTACAGTTCACACATGCATGCCCTGTAAAGTCTAACAAAACAGGCTTGTTGTTTTCTTTTGCATACGCCATACCTTTATCATAATCAATGAAAGCTAATATTCCGTTTGGACCTTCTTTTGCACCTTCAGGAAAATCTTTAATCATATTCATTGAACCTCTTGAATTTCCGACTCCATACGGACTTTCTGCATAATTAAGTGGTGGTGGAAATCCTGAAATTAATTTTAAAGGTGCTCCCCATAAACCTGGAATTAAATATACAGTAAAAATTGTTACAACAAGTGCCATAAATAATCGTCCTACAGAAATTTTTTCGACTTTAGAATCATGTGGTAACATAAATTTTCCGAAAAGATACATTGCCCAAGCACCAAATATTACAATCCAAATTGCTAAGAACAGTTCTCTTTCTAAATAATGCTTTTGCAAAACCAAATCGGCATTTGATAAAAATTTGAATGCTAAAGCTAATTCTAAAAATCCTAAAGATACTTTAACAGTATTCATCCATCCGCCAGAACGTGGCATTGAATTTAACCAACCTGGAAACATTGCAAATAGCATGAATGGTAACGCCAAAGCTAATGAGAAACCAAACATCCCGATTAGTGGAGCAATTCCGCCTTTTGAAGCTGCTTCAACAAGTAATGTTCCAACAATCGGACCTGTACATGAGAACGAAACGATCGCAAGTGCTAATGCCATAAAGAAAATCCCTATTAAACCTCCACGATCAGCCTGTTTATCAACTTTGTTAGCCCATGAATTTGGTAACATAATTTCAAAAGCACCTAAAAAAGATGACGCAAATACTACTAATAAAAGGAAAAATATAACGTTAAACCAAACATTAGTTGATAATGCATTTAAGGCATCTGCACCAAAAATTTTAGTTACAGCCAAACCTAAAACAACATAAATGACAATGATTGACAAGCCATAAATAATTCCATTTCTAATTCCTTTTGCCTTAGATTTACTTTGTTTCGTAAAGAAACTAACTGTCATTGGAATCATTGGGAAAACACAAGGTGTCAAAAGAGCTGTGAAACCTCCCAAGAAAGATAAAATAAAAATCGTCCATAAACCACGTGAATCTTCATTATTTACTTCAGAAATTTCAACAGAATTATCAACTTTAGACGAATTGGAATTATCGCCTGAAGATTTATAAGCTTCAAAATTTGCTACTTCTTTAGAAGACAAATCTTTTAAATTAAACACAAAATATTTATCGTTATTGATACATACATCAATACAAGTTTGATAGGTTAAATGCAATTCTACAAATTCTAAATCAGGATTTGTTACATTTAATATATGGGTCAATTGAACGTTATCGGACCAAAAGTACTCATCGACCTCAAAGATATCGTTAAACTGTTTTTGATATTTAGATTCTTCTGCTTTAGGATTATAAGTATAATTTCCTTCAGCATTATTATATAAAAGTTCAGTTGGAAGCGGTCCTCCATCAGGAGTAAACTGAGAATACATGTGCCACTGATCTTCTATTGCTCCATCTAATGTAATTTTATATTCTGTTTCGGAAATTTTTTCAATTTTCGATTTCCATTTTACTGGATCTTGAATTTGAGCGGTTGCGCTAAAAACCGCAAAAACAAGCAACAATAAACTTAAAAGCTTTTTCATTGACTTAATTTAATTTGTAATTTATTTTTTGTTAGCTCTGTAATCTTAAATCTTTCATCCATTCGGTGTCCGATTATCCAAATAATATCTTTGTTTCCGTTTTCTAAAATCCAAGTATTTTCTTTTTCAAACTTAGAAAACTTTTCATCTTTAAAAAATTTCGAAACTTTTTTCTTTCCTTTCATTCCGTATGGAAAAAAGAAATCGCCTTCTTGTTTCCGTCTTAATTTTAAGGGGAAAACCAATTTATCTTCATCTATAAAAATTAAATTTTTATTATTTGAATTAAGGCTTTCCGTTTCAAAAGTTCCAAATATAACAGAAATTGGATAACTTATTAATTTATTTTCTTTAAAAATATAATATTCTTGAATTTCTTTATCTTTTTTTTGATCAAGAATCAAATAATCTCTATCCTTTAATAAAATATAATTTTCAGAATATATTATTTTTCCACTTCTTGCATCTACTAAATCATAAATATCATTCCAAGCTCTAAATCCATAATCTTTTAACCAACTATGCAAATACGCTTTGTAATTTCTGTTTAATTTAAGTTTTGAAACATCAATTTTTAATTCATATTCAGAAACAACAGAAACTTCATTTTTTATAATTTCAGAAGCATCTTCCATCAAAGCCTTAACATCTGATAAATTATTTACTGTTTGCTGAAATGATTTTAAAAAATCTGGATTTTTTTCTTTAAACACAGGAACTATATCGTGCCTGATTTTATTACGAAGATATTTAGTAGTGGCATTAGAAGCATCTTCACGCCAAAGAATGTTATTTTTATTTGCATAATTAACAATATCTTCTCTCGAAAAAGTAAGTAACGGACGTATAGTTTTATCGTTAGTTTCAGGAATACCTAACAAACCATCGATTCCAGTTCCACGTATAAAATTGATTAAAAAAGTTTCTACAGAATCATCTAAATGATGAGCTGTTAATAAATAATCAATCTTGTAGTTTTCGATTAATTCATCAAACCAATTGTATCGTAATTCGCGAGCAGCTATTTGAATAGACTGTTTATGTAACATTGCATAACTTTTAGTATCAAAGCTGCTTCCATAAAACTTAATTTGATTTTTTAAACAATATTCATCAACTAATTTCTCATCTAAATCACTTTCATTTCCACGTAAATTAAAATTACAATGCGCAACTGCAATATTATAATCTAAACGGCTAAATAAATCTAAAAGTACCATACTATCTACTCCGCCGCTAACAGCAAGTAAAAGCTTTTTATCTTTTAATAAAGGAAATTTTTGATTTAAGTGTTTTTGAAATTCAGCTAACATATAATTTTAAAAATATCTTCTAAATTACAACTTATACTCACAATGATGTATTAATAAAATTATAAATTTAAAACTTTCAGCATTGCAGAAGCTTTTAGTAAGCATTCGTTATATTCATTCTCGGCTACAGCTTCAGAAGTAATAGCGCTACCAACAGAAAAAGAAACATATTTATTAACTTCATTATATAAAATGCTTCTGATAACAACATTAAAATCAAAATCATTATCAGGCGTAAAATAACCAACACCACCACTATACAAACCTCTTTTTGTTTCTTCTAAATATTCGATAATTTGCATTGCAGAAAGTTTTGGTGCGCCTGTCATACTTCCCATCGGAAAAGTAGTTCTTAAAACATCAACTGGATCAGTTTTCACATCAACTTCAGAAACAATGGTTGAAATCATCTGATGAACTTGGTCGAAAGTATAAATCTCACATAACTCTTCAACTTGAACTGAACCTTTGGTTGCTGTTTTAGACAAGTCGTTGCGAACCAAATCAACTATCATTATATTTTCTGCTCGTTCTTTAGGGTTATTTCTTAAACTTTCCTTTAGTTCAAAATCTTCACTTTCAGAAACACCACGTTTTGCAGTACCTTTAATTGGTTGTGAAATTATTTTATTCCCTGTTTTTTTGATGTAGCGTTCTGGAGAAGCACTAATCATGAAATTTTTGTTGTTTTTTAAAAACGAAGCAAATGGTGGATTAGAAATAGAATTTAAATTTTCAAAGATTAAAGTTGGATCTATCGAAGCATTTTCCGCATAAAATTCCATACAAAAATTAGCTTCATAAATATCGCCTCTTTGAATATGTTCTTTTACTTTTGAAACTTTTGAAATGTAATTTTCTTTTGAAATACGTTCTTTAATATTCAATTTTTCTGAGTTCAAAGATTTACCTAAAGTAAATTCATTAATTTCTTTAAAATCAGAATCAATTTCATCATTACATAAATTTAAGTAATGAAATTCTGCATAATCTTTTGATAAGAAAATTATTTTTTTTGGCTGAAAAAAAAACAATTCAGGAAAATCTAAACCATCGAAATTTAATGAAGATAAATTTTCTACATCGTTTTTTAAATCATAAGTTAAATACCCAAACAACCAATCGTTTAAATCAGTTTGATATTCTTTAAGTTTATCAAATCCGTTTACAGAATCGGTTTGTAAACTCGTAAAGGCATCAAAAGCAAATACAGCATCGAATGTGCTGTATTTAAGTTGATGATTGTTACTTTCTAAATATGTTATTTCTCTGAATTGCTGTGTAAAGTGTAAAAGTTTCTTTTTAAACTCATCAACATTTTCAATTGAAAATTTTTTAGAACTTCTTTTCATTTATTTCTTAATAAAATTTGAAATCAAAGATTCAAACTCGTCTTTTCTTTCTGAATTTGTAATTTGTTGTGATGTTACATCAAAATTTTCTGAAAAAGCAGGGAATGTAAATCCTTGTACATCTTCAGATCCATTTCTTGAACAAAAACTAACTGTAAATTCATTAGCAGATAATCCACCTCTTTGACCATTTGAAGTACTTAAAACTAAAATTTCTTTTTCTGAAAAAATCTTTTTAGAATGACGAGAAAGCCAATCTAAAATATTTTTCATAAAAGCAGAAACATTGCTATTGTGTTCATTCACCGTTATGATGACTTTGTTAGCTTGCGTAATTTTTTCAGCTAACGAATTAATCAAATCTGGAAAACCTTCGTTATTTTGAATATCTTCACTATATAAAGGAATATTCCAATTTTGAATATCAATAAAATCAACTTCTGGATGATTTTTTAGTAACGCTAAAGTCAATTGTTTATTAATTGATTTAGATGAGTTACTTCCTACAAATGCAATAGTTTTCATAATTAATCTTCGTTTTCTTCAACAATTTCGTGGGTGCTCGAATACGTTTTCCATTTCTGAATACAAGCTGTTATATCAGCAGGTAATTCAGTATCAAAACGCATATATTCTTTTTTTATTGGATGCATAAAACCTAATGTTTTGGCATGCAAAGCTTGTCTTGGTAATATTTGGAAACAGTTTTCTACAAATTGCTTATACTTTGTAAAAGTTGTTCCTTTTAAAATTCGTTCTCCACCGTAACGTTCATCATTAAATAAGGTATGCCCAATAGATTTCATGTGTACACGAATTTGATGTGTTCTACCTGTTTCTAATCTACAAGAAACTAAAGTTACATATCCTAAACGCTCTAAAACTTTATAGTGTGTAATTGCATATTTGGCCCCTGTTGAATCATCAGCAAAAGTAGCCATCTGCATTCTGTTTTTTACATGACGCCCTATGTAGCTTTCAATTATTCCCTCATCTTCTTCAACATTACCCCAAACAATTGCAATATATTCGCGCTCTGTGGTTTTAGCTGCAAATTGTTTTTGCAACTCAGCCATTGTCCAATCGGTTTTAGCAATAACTAACAAACCTGAAGTGTCTTTATCTATACGATGAACCAATCCAGGACGTTCTGAACTATTTAGCGGTAAATTTTCAAAATGATAAGCCAAAGCATTTACCAAAGTTCCTGTATAATTACCGTGACCTGGGTGAACTACCAATCCTGCTGGTTTATTAATTACCAACAAATCATCATCTTCATAAACTATATCTAAAGGAATATCTTCTGGTATAATTAAATTTTCAAATGGTGGCTGTTCCATTAATACACGAACTACATCATTTGCTTTAACTTTGTGATTTGATTTAACTGGAATATCGTTCACAAAAATATTTCCGTTTGCTGCCGCTTGTTGAATTTTATTACGCGTAGCGTTTTCAACTAAATTCATTAAAAATTTATCAACACGTAACGGAGTTTGTCCTTTTCCTGCTTCAAATCGATAGTGTTCAAATAACTCACCATCTAATTCTTCTGGACCAATTGTATTATCTTCTAACATAAATTTAAAAAATTGAATCTAAAGCCGGAGCTATATCTTCAAACATATCATTAATAGAATCTTGTTGCTGTTGGAAACCTAATAACCCATCGCCTACAACAAAATCGATTTTAGAATTCTTTTGTACTTTATCACCTTCACGTAAAATTCTTCCGTCTTGTTCAAACTGAATAATTACATCTTTAGCTAAATGTAATTCATAACGAACTTCACCTTTTTGTAAACCTAAAGCTTCAATAGAAGAAATTGCATGACGTAATGTTCTATCATTTAGGTTTGGTAAACGAACAGATGAATATCCTTTGGCATTTACTTTTACATAAATTTTTCTTCCTTCTTTAACTTTTGAGTTTACTGCTGGATCCTGACTAAGGATGGTTAAAGGTGGAAAATTCCTTTCAAAATCAACTGTATCTATTACAATTAATTCTAATCCTTCTTTTTCAAGTTGAGCTGTTGCTTCTTCTACAGATAATTTACTTAAATCTGGTAAAGCAATTTCTTCGCCATGTTTCGTAAAAATTCCTAACGACTGTAGAGCTATAAAACCTAAAACTAAAAATATTATTATTGCCGAAATTACAGAAAAAAGAAACTGTCGACTTTTAAGAAAATTAAGAAAATTCATATTATTTAATTTTTACAAAGATATAAATAAAATGTTACTACCTTTTTTATAAATTTGTTTAAATAGATATTCTTTAAAAAAAAATCTTATATATCTTAAATACATATATTTATGAAGAAAGTAGCTATTATTATGGGCGGATATTCTAGTGAATATCAGATTTCTTTAATTAGCGGAAATGTAGTTTCACAGCAATTAGATCGTACAAAATACATTCCATATAAAATTCACATATTAAAAGACAAATGGGTTTATGTAGATGAGCATGACAAGGAATTCACAATAGATAAAAATAATTTTTCAACAACTGTAAATGGTAAAAAGATTACATTCGATGTAGTTTTCAATGCAATACACGGAACACCCGGTGAAGATGGCTTAATGCAAGCTTATTTACAGCTTTTAAATATTCCGCAAACAAGTTGCGATTTCTATCAAGCAGCACTTACATTTAACAAAAGAGATTTACTTTCTGTTTTAAAACCTTACGGAATTAAAACAGCAATATCATATTTATTAAATCTTGGAGATGTTATAAATAAAGATGAAATTGTAAAACGAGTTGGATTACCTTGTTTTGTTAAACCAAACAGATCAGGTTCAAGTTTTGGAATTTCGATGGTTAAAGAAATTGAAAATCTTGAAACAGCCATAGAAAAAGCTTTTAAAGAAGATAATGAAATTATTATCGAAGGTTATTTGAAAGGTACAGAAGTTTCTGTTGGAGTAATTAATTATAAAGGAGAAATTATAGTTTTACCAATTACAGAAATTGTTTCAGAAAATGATTTCTTTGATTACGAAGCTAAATATCAAGGAAAGTCACAAGAAATAACTCCAGCCCGAATTACAGAAACTGAAAAGGCTAAAGTTGAAGAAACTGCAAAGCGTGTTTACAAAATTTTAAATATGACAGGTTTTTCACGTAGTGAATTTATTCTAGTAGATGGAGAACCATTTATGTTAGAAATGAACACAATTCCAGGTTTAACAACCGAAAGTATTTTACCACAACAAGCAAAAGCAGCTAATATTTCGCTTCCAGAATTATTTGAAAACGCGATTGAATTGGCTTTAAAAAAATAAAATGAGAAGAGCAGTTTTCCCTGGATCTTTTGATCCAATAACAAACGGACATGAAGATATTATTCGAAGAGCATTACCTTTATTTGATGAAATTATTGTAGCAATAGGAGTTAATGCTGATAAAAAATATATGTTTTCCTTAGAAGAACGAAAACGTTTTATAGAAGAAACTTTTAAAGATGAACCGAAAATTAAAGTTGAAACTTATCAAGGTTTAACTACTGAATATTGTAAAGAAAAAAATGCTCAATTTATATTAAGAGGGCTACGAAATCCTGCAGATTTTGAATTTGAAAAAGCTATAGCTCATACAAATCGAATGCTTTCGAAAATAGAGACCGTTTTTTTACTAACAGCTGCAAGTACTTCATTTATAAGTTCAAGTATTGTTAGAGATGTTTTAAGAAACGGAGGTGATTATACTGTTTTAGTTCCGGAAGCGGTGCGCAAATAAATTGAAAAACGTGTTCAAATACTTGAACACGTTTTTCGTTTGGTTGTTATTTGGTTTTTGGTTGTTTTAAATTTTAATACCTGTAGCTAATAATTCCTTATAGCTTGGATTTTTCTTAAAGAACGTTACAATCTTAGAGTTTACAGGTACAATACGTAATTTTCTCTCCTCCGCTCTATCTAAGATTATACTAATAAATTTTGAAATTTTTTCTTCATCTTCACATCCATTCTCATGCAACTTAGTTAAAAATAATTTTCGCTCTTGTATAGAATATTCAATTACAATAAAGTTCTCACCACAACGTGCTTCAAATTGTCTTAACAATTCATTATTTTTAAATTCCATAACTAAATAAATGTTTTAATGAATAAATCTATTATGTCTTTTTTGGCTTATCGACGATTTTTTGTAAATATTTATCGTAATTTTATAGTATAAATATTAATAATAAAAAAATAGTCGCTTTTTATTTTATTTCCACAAATAAATGAAATAAAACAATATCAAACAAATTTTAGTTTATATTTAATCAAAAAAATGAGTAAAACACCTGTATATTTCATCCCTGGATTAGGAGCTAACTCACTCATATTCGAAAAAATAGACCTTCCAAAAGATCAATTTGAATGCTTTTTTATTGAATGGAAAAAACCTCTTAAAAATGAAAATTTAAATGAATATACTCAAAGATTAATCAAAAATATAAATCATAAGTCACCGATTATCATAGGTGTATCTTTTGGAGGAATAATTGCTCAAGAAATTGCTAAATCAATTCAAGTTGAAAAAACAATAATAATTTCAAGCGTAAAAAATGAAAATGAATTACCAATTCTTTATAGAGTGGCAAAAAAATTAAATCTACAATATTTACCACTTGGAACTTTCTTTAATAAAATATTTAATATTTACAAAAAAACTGTAACTTCAAAAAAGAAAAAGGAGAGATTTAAATTGTACAATAAATACTTATCTTTTCGTTCAAATTCATACTTAAATTGGGGAATAAAAAACATTTTAAATTGGAAAAATACAAACGCTAATTTAAATATTGTACACATTCATGGTACAGATGATGAAATTTTTCCTTCAAAAAACATAAAAAATGCAATCTTTTTACCTAAAGCAAAACACACTCTAATTTTAACAAATTTTAAGTGGTTAAATCAAAACTTACCCGAAATTATTTTAGAAAATGAAAAAAAAGCGGACTTATAAAACATTATCAATTCTCGGTATCTTCTCAATAGGAATTCTATTTGTTCAATTCACTTCCGAAGGAACAAATCATAAAAGTGTTGATGTTAAAAATCACGTTTACTTTCCGAACAATTTAAATTTTTGTTCCGAAAAAGTACCAATGAAGATAATCGATGTAAAAGAACGCTTAGACAGAGAAATGGTTGTAAATATTAATTTACACAGTTCAACTACCTTAATATTAAAGAGAGCTAATCGATATTTTCCAATCATCGAACCAATTTTAAAAAAGAACGGTATTCCGGACGATTTTAAATATTTAGCTGTTATTGAAAGTGGATTAACAAACGCGACGTCATCTGCAGGAGCTAAAGGTTTTTGGCAATTTATGCCAGAAACCGCAAAAGAGTACAACTTAGAAGTAACTAATTTTATCGACGAAAGATATGATTTAGAAAAATCTACAGAAGCAGCTTGCGAATATTTTAAAAAAGCATATAACAAATTTGGTAATTGGACCATGGTTGCTGCTGCCTATAATAGAGGTGTAAACGGAATGCAAAGGTCAATCAATTCACAGGGAATCAGTGATTATTACGATTTACTTTTAACAGAAGAAACATCTAGATATGTTTTTAGAGTTTTAGCTTTAAAAGAAATTATGGAAAACCCTGATAAATATGGCTACAAACTTCCTAAAGATGTTTTATACCAGCCCATAAAGACAAAAGAAATTGCAATAAATGAAGGTATCGAAGATTTAGCAAAATTCGCATTAGATCAAGGTATCAATTACAAAATTTTAAAACTTCATAATCCTTGGATGAGAGACTCCTCATTAGTTATTACCGAGGGAAAAACATATTCAGTTAAAATTCCTATAGAAGGATATAAAAATTAAAAAAGCCAGCTTAAAGCTGGCTTTTTTAATTTCAATTATCGTTTTACCAAAATTAATATTTCTTCTAATAAATTTATTTTAAAATCTAAATACAGCTTTTCAATAATCACTTCCTTATTATTAACTAAATCAATAGTTGCATTTACAGAAGAATAAGAAACATTTTCAACATTTAAGTTTAAAATTTTATTTGGTAATTCATCAAAAGAAAAAGAACCATCATTTTCTACATTTGTTTGCGCTACAATTTTACCATTTTCAGAAACAGTAACTAAAGCATTATCTACAATTTCATCGCTAGAATATTCAATTAGTTTACCGTTCAATTTTCGATTATTTACAAGTTGATTTGAATTCTTATAAGATATACTCACGAACAACAATAAGAAAGAAAAAACAAATAATCCGATAGCCTTTTTCATAATATTTTATTTTAAATTATTTTTTTAATACTGATGCATAATCTTAAATCATTCTTTTATTAATTAGTTGCTTAATCTTTAAAAATGTTACATAAAAAGATGTCTTTTTTATAAAAATATTTTTTTCAGAACCTGATATTGTGTTTTATATAAAAAACAAACATTATTGTTAATTAGTTAAATAATCAATTAAAACTTTTTTTACAATTGTAAACAATTCATCTAGTTACATTTGTAAACTGAATGATTGAGAGAATAGTTTTAATTATTTAATCATTAGAAATCAATATATTAAAATACTTTATTTAAACCTTTAGTTTTATATTTAATTTCATACAACAAAACTTTTAAATTAATTAATATAAATATTTACATTTGTAAATATTTATATTAATTGACTTTTTATGGAAAACTTCAATAAAAGATTACTTATTATTTTTGAAAAATATTCACTTAATGCCGCTTCATTTGCAGATAAAATTGGAGTACAAAGATCTAGCCTGTCACATATTCTTTCAGGAAGAAACAAACCTAGCTTAGATTTCATTTTAAAAATTTATGAAAACTTTCCTGGCATTAGTTTAACATGGCTCACTTTAGGTGAAGGAGATTATTTTATAAATAATGAAACCTCTCCTACTATTCCTATTGCTGACATTAAAGTTTCAAAGGATGAAGATAATTTATTAGATTTTCAATACGATAATGAAGATAATTTAATAGAAGAAAAATTGAAAGAATCAGAAAACTTCATTTTAAAAAATACAACTAAAACAATCCAAAATCAAATTCCTAAAAATAATTTTAAGTCACCTAATATAAATGCAGAACCTGAAATTGAAAACATCACTATTTTCTATAAAGATGGAACTTTTAAAATATTTCGTTCTAGGTAACTTTTAGTATATTTGAATAATATTTGAACGAATGATAAAGAAAATAATTAGTTACCTAACACCTGTTCCGCTTGAAGTTATTCCTTCAAACGTAAGTGAGCAATTAGAACTTACTTTATATAACGGTAAATTACTTTTAGATACAAAACGTACAAATTATTCTTATGGTAATCTTCAAAAAGTTTTAAGAAAAGGTTTACTTAAAATTGGTTATGAATCGATTAATCAAATGCAGAATATTCTAGTTTTAGGTGTTGCTGGTGGTAGCGTAATCAAAACTTTAACAGATGAATTCAAGTATGATAATAAAATCACTGGAATTGAAATAGATCCGGTAGTAATTAAAATTGCTAATAAATATTTTAAAATAAATGAAATTTCAAATTTTGAAATGATTTTAGCCGATGCAAATCAATATGTTAAAGAAACTAATTCATTATTTGATTTGATCATTATTGATATTTTTGAAGATTGCTTCATGCCAGATTTTTTATATTCTGATGAATTCATTGAAAATACAAAACGAATTTTAAAGCCTAAAGGCTACATTTTGTTTAACAGTATTGTATTAAATAAAAAGTCAGAAGAGAAAAACCTTATCTATAAACAATATTTTTTAGAATCTAAATATCAGGTTCAAAGTTTCCCAAACCTAAATGATAAAAATGAATTGATTCTTATTAAAAAAGAATTTGAATAAATTAACACAATGAAAAGAATTATATTTTTCTGCTTTCTTTTATTAAACTCAATTGCAAAAGCTCAATATACTTCAGAGATCAATGCAAATCGTCCTAGTTTTTCAATGGGAGCTTACTCAGTTAGTAAATCTATTTTTCAAGTTGAAGCAGGATTTGGTTTTCAAAAAAATGAATTCAGCAAAGAACAAAATGCTAGTAAAACTCTTGTAGATTTTCAATTTAGATATGGTGCTTTTTTTGAACAATTAGAATTTGTTGCCGATTTTAAATATGATGATACTAAAGAAAAAATCTTCAATACTAACCAAAATTATAACGGCTTTCAACAAGTTACTCTTGGAGCAAAATATATGATATACGATTCTTATCGAAATTATGTTGAAAAAATAAATGTTTACAGCTGGAAAGCAAATCAAAGATATAAATGGAGAAGATTAGTACCTGCAGTTGCTCTTTATGTAGGAGCTGATTTTAAAGGAAACGATCATTATTTTCCTGAAAATATTCCTGGTACAACTTTAAAAGGAATGATCATAACGCAACAACACATAAATAATCAACTTACATTTGTTACCAATTTAATAATAGAAAATGCTACAAATGATGATTTTAGAAGCTACGGATATATAGCAACATTATCTTATGGCTTTAGCAAAAACTGGTCTGCTTTTGCTGAGATTCAAGGTTATTTCAGAAAATATGAAGGTGTAAAACAAAGCTTCGATGATAATTTTATATTGCGAGGTGGTTTTACTTATTTAGTAAATAAAAATCTTCAATTAGATTTATCTGGAGGAACAACCTTAACTAATGCAACTCATAAAACTAATGTTATGATTGGTGCATCATGGCGAACAAATAAAAAATACAGAAAATCAGATACTGAAAACGAAATATAATGATAGAAGTTAAAGAAATAAAATCAGAAAAAGAACTAATTGAATTTGTAGAATTTCCTTTTAAATTATACAAAAACAATAAATATTGGGTTCCTTCAATTAAAAAAGACGAATTAAAAAGCTTCAATCCAAATCAAGATATTTTTAAAACGGTTGATGTAAAGTATTATTTAGCATATAAAAACAATGAAATTGTAGGAAGAGTTGCCGCAATTATAAATTGGACAGAAGTTAACGATTTAAACAAACGTAAAGCTAGATTTGGTTGGCTTGAAATGATTGATGACATTGAAGTTACCGAAGCTTTACTAGCAAAAGTAAAAGAGTTAGCTATTGAAAATAAATTAGAATACATTGAAGGTCCGA
Source organism: uncultured Flavobacterium sp. (assembly GCF_947632075.1). Lineage (GTDB taxonomy): Bacteria > Bacteroidota > Bacteroidia > Flavobacteriales > Flavobacteriaceae > Flavobacterium. The sequence goes on along the minus strand of NZ_CANRNX010000010.1, from coordinate 11,568 downwards.
TGGGTTTTTCTAATATGGATAAAGCTGGAATGCTTACAGGTGGTTTCGATCAAATAGCTACAATGATTGGTTTTTACAATTATGAATATTATCAAAAACATTTGAAGCAATTGGGATATAAACCTGAAGCTGAATGGATTGAATATTTTATGGAGATTGAAAAAATCACCGAAACTATTGATATGACAAAAATTTCAGCTTTAATTGAGAAAAGATATAAAGTTAAATCATTAGAATTTAATTCTATAAAAGACGTTTTACCATATGTTGATGAAATGTTTCAATTACTAAACAATACATATTCGGAATTGCAGAGCTTTGTACCTATTCAACAATTTCAAATCGATCATTATAAAGATAAGTATCTTAACTTTATTCACCCAGATTTTATTAGTTGTGTTGTAGATGAACATGGTAAATTAATTGCATTTGGAATCACGATGCCTTCATTTTCAAAAGCCTTCCAAAAAACGAAAGGAAAAATATTTCCGTTTGGATGGTGGTATTTACTTCAAGCTTTAAAAAAGAATGATCATGTTGAATTTTATTTAATCGGGGTTGATCCAAAATATCAAAATAAAGGAATTACAGCATTAATATTCAGAGATTTACACAAAAGTTTTAAAAAGCGAAAAATTAAAACAGTTGAAACAAATCCTTTACTTATTGAAAATAATAAAATTCAGCAACTTTGGCAGCAATTTGATCCAATAACGCATAAAGAAAGAAAAACATTTCGTTTAGATTTATAAAAAAAGCCTTCAAATGAAGGCTTTTTTTATAAATCTAATCTTTAGAGCTCTTAAAAACGGTATCCAACACTTAAATCGAACTTTAAGACACCATCATTTATGTTTTCTTTTAATAAATTTCTACCGTAACCTAATTTTGCTTCCAAAACAAAACCAGAAGTATTAACCCATTTCTTTCCTAAAGTTAAACCAATAGCAGTATCGAAAAAATTCTTTTTAACTTCTTCACTATAACCGTTATGAACCGGATATCCATTTTCATAATCGATTGATCCGTAATAATTATAATAATAATTTTTACCAGAATAAAAATCTAAGAAACCTTCTGCAAAAAAACCTTTAGCTCCATATTCTTCACTTTTCGTAAAATAAAATCTAAAATATGGCGAAACTGAAAAATTCTGATTTAAAATTCCATCTTCCGCTTTAGCAACATATAAAGTAGCTCCAAACCCTTTATTTGTATCAAGAACACGTTCGTAACTTAATTCTAAACCATTTCCAAAAAGTGCTTTAAGTGCTCCTAATCTAATCTCATTTGATTTAGAATAAACTTTTGAAGATGATTCTGGATATTTAACTTGAGCTTGCGCTAAACTAAACAATGAAAATGTAACAAAAAGTATAATTTTTTTTTTCATATTTTAATAAATTTCTAACAAATATATACAAACTAGTGAATAATAGATTTAAAATTTTAAGAATTTTTAGAAACACTATTTTTACTTTTTTATGAAGATATAAATATTTAACTTTGGTTGTTATTTGAATGATGTTTTTTAAACATTTAAAACTAAAAAATCTAACACAAAAACTCTTAGATAAATCATACCTAAAAATAAGAACAACAATGATAATCAAACCAAGAACAAGAGGTTTTATATGTTTGACTGCACATCCAGAAGGAGCTGCTCAAAACATTAAAAATCAAATTGAATACGTAAAAGCAAAAGGTAAAATTGAAAACGGACCTAAAAAAGTTTTAGTAATTGGTGCTTCAACTGGATTTGGTATTGCATCAAGAATTTCAGCTGCATTTGGTTCAGACGCTGCTACAATTGGAGTGTTTTTTGAAAAAGAAGCTTCTGAAGGTAAAACAGGAACTGCAGGTTGGTATAATTCTGCAGCTTTTGAAAAAGAAGCACATGCTGCTGGTTTATATGCAAAATCTATCAACGGTGATGCTTTTTCTGATGAAATCAAAAAACAAACTATTGAATTAATTAAACAAGATTTAGGTCAAATTGATTTAGTTGTTTACAGTTTAGCTTCTCCAAGAAGAACACATCCTAAAACTGGTGTTGCTTACGCTTCAGTTTTAAAACCAATTGCTGAACCATTCTCAAATAAAACTGTTGATTTCCATACTGGTGTAGTTTCTGACATCACAATTAACCCTATCGAAAATCAAGAAGATATTGATAACACTATCGCTGTTATGGGTGGTGAAGATTGGAAGTTTTGGATGGAAGATTTAAAAGCTGCAGGTGTTTTAGCAGAAGGTGTAAAAACGGTTGCCTATTCTTATATCGGACCTGAATTAACTTTCCCAATTTATAGAAATGGAACAATTGGACAAGCTAAAAATGATTTAGAAGCAACAGTTTCTGTAATTAATGATTTATTAGCAGATTTAAACGGAATTTCGTATGTTTCTGTAAACAAAGCTTTAGTTACTCAATCAAGTTCTGCTATTCCAGTAGTTCCTTTATATATTTCTTTATTATATAAAGTTATGAAAGCTAAAGGAATTCATGAAGGATGTATTGAGCAAATGCAACGCTTATTCGCTGAACGTTTGTATAATAAAGATGGAGTTGCTTTAGATGAACAAGGTAGAATTCGTGTTGATGATTTAGAAATGCGAGAAGATGTTCAATCTGAAGTTGCAGAACTTTGGGAAAAAATCACTACAGAAAACTTAGAAGAATTATCTGATATTGAAGGATACAGAAATGATTTCTTTAATTTATTTGGATTTAACTTCCCGGAAATTGATTACGACGCAGACGCTAATGAGATGGTAATGGTTGAAAGTATCAAATAAATCAAAATCATATAAATAAAAAAGACACCAAATTTGGTGTCTTTTTTTATTTTCAAAAATCAAAATAAAGAAATTAACTAACAATCCTATTTATAAAACTAAATTTAAAATTCATTTTTTTTATTATTTATAAATAAAGATTATACAAAATAAACAAGTTTAATTAACAAAACGCACAATAGAAAATATCTATATACAAAATTTACAACTTGATTTTCAGTAAGTTTAAGTACTTTAAATAAACAAATACTTAATATATATCATTTTTATTATTTTGAATTAATTTAATAAAAATTTGTCAAAAAAAACAAGCTTTTTAGATGTTTTAATGATAAAAAAACAATTTTAATTATTTTTTTTATGTCGATAATTTACAAAAACAAAAAAAATGTAATTTGAAATTTATAACTTTATGAAAACATGACACAAATGAAGAAAAAAAAGAAACAATTACAAAAACATAAATTTTTAGCCACTTCCCTATTTGTTCTAATGGGATTAATTTATTTGTTAATGTTATATCTGCAACAAAGAATTAACACAAATTGGATTGGTTATATTAAAGCTTTTTCTGAAGCTGCGATGGTTGGTGCTCTTGCGGATTGGTTTGCTGTCACTGCTCTTTTTAAACATCCGTTAGGAATTAAAATTCCGCACACAAATCTAATAAGCAATAATAAAAATACATTAGGTGAAAACTTAGGTTTATTTGTGAGTGAAAACTTTTTAAATTCTAAAACAATACGACCTTATGTAACTAAAATTGATTTAAGCACTTTTATTATTGATTGGCTTTCAAAAGAAAATAATCTAATAAAAACTAAAAAAGAGATAAATAATATTTTAAAATCTATTCTATTAAAAATCGATAATCAAGAAATTTCTAATCTGATATCTAAAAAAATAAAAGAAATTTCATATGATATAAATTTATCTGACTTGGCTTCAAAAGGATTATTTTATGCTATTGAAAATAATGAACACCAACGTTTAATTTCTTTGTTAATACCTTCGGCAAAACATTACGTTGAAAATAACAAAGTAGTTATTTATGATAAAGTAGTTGAAAAAAATCCTATTCTCGGGTTAATTGGAGGCAAAGCTGTAACCAATCAATTAATTTCTGGAATTCTATCGTTTTTAGAAGAAATTGAAAACAACAGTAATCATAGTATACGAAATGATATTACTTCGAAATTGTATGAAATAAGTTCTTCTTTCAAAACAGATGAAATTTGGAAAAAACGATTCGATAATCTGAAACAAAATTTAATTACTGATGAGAATATAGAGAACTACACTCTAAAAGTGTGGATTGAGACAAAAGAAAGTTTACTCTCTAATTTAGAAGATGAAAATTCGACATTAAACAAATATCTAGAAAAATACTTAATTGAAATACAAAATAATATAGCCCAAAACGAAAACACTAGAAATAAAATCAATAAAACAATTCATAAATTTGTTTATAAACTTGCTTTGAAAAACAGTAAAGAAATTGGAAATATTATTTCTAATACAGTTAAAGATTGGGAAGGGCGCGAGATTAGTAATAAATTAGAATTAGAAGTTGGAAAAGACTTACAGTTTATTAGAATCAACGGAACTCTTGTTGGCGGACTCGTTGGTTTAGTTATCTATTTTTTAAGTCAATATATTATATAACAAGGGTTCAGATTTTCATCTGAACCCTTGTTTTTATTTGTAGAAATTTATTAAACCATCAAGCGGTTTTTGATAAAACTTTCCTGGAATTAAATTATTTTTTAATAAAACAGATTCAAACTCGTTTTGTAATAAATAAGCTACTGAGCCAACAAAATGAATTGAAACTTCGTTATAATTCTCAAATTGTTTAATATAATGATCTATAAAAAATTGAATTTGACTTTCAATTAAATTCTTTGAAAATTCTTCTTCTTTATATTCAATTAAAAAAGGAAGAAATGAGGCTAAATAAGCATTCGGATTTTCAGTTTTATAAAAGCGATTTTTAATAGTATCTGAATTTAAATCATAACGCTCGGCGAACTTCAAACGTAAATAATCAGGCATTGTTTTAAAGAAATATGCACGAATCATTTCACGGCCAAATTGAACACCTCCACAATCATCCATTGCTAAATAACCTAATGAATCTACAGCTTGAATTACTTCTGTTCCATTAAAATAACTACAATTAGAACCTGTTCCGTTTATACAAACAATCGCATTTTCATTTGCTTTGCAAGTAGCATAAACCGCCGCATAGGTATCTTCTTTAACTATAAAATTCTGAGTAGCAACAAAAAACTTTTTAAGTGCAGAAAGCATATTTTCTTTAGAACGTTTGGTTCCACAACCAGATCCATAAAAATGAATTTCTTCAACTTTTGTTTGTAAGCTCATTAAATCTTCTGAAACATTTAATCTCTTTAGAACTTCATCTTCAGAAACTACTTCGGGATTTAACCCTAAAGTTTGAAATGTTTTAACAAAACTACCTTCTGAATTAAATAAAATCCAATCTGCTTTTGTTGAACCGCTATCTACTACTAATTTCATTTAAGTTACATTTTACCCTTACAAAAATAAGTTTATTTTACCGAATTTAAATGTACTATTAAATCTAAAAGTTTTGCAGAATACCCATATTCATTGTCATACCAAGATACAATTTTAAAGAAAGTATCGTTTAATGCAATTCCTGCATCAGCATCGATGATTGATGTTCTAGGATCAGAGACAAAATCTTGAGAAACCACTGGCTCATTTGTAAAACCAACAATTCCTTTATATTCGTTTTCAGAAGCAGCTTTAAAAACTTTCATAATTTCTTCATACGAAGTCGATTTTTCTAACTTAACAGTTAAATCAACAACAGAAACATTCGCAACCGGAACTCGGAAAGACATACCTGTTAACTTTCCTTTAAGTTCAGGAATAACTTTGGTGACTGCTTTTGCAGCTCCAGTACTTGAAGGAATAATATTATTTAAAGCAGATCTTCCTCCTCGATAATCTTTCTTAGAAGCTCCATCAACAACAGCTTGAGTTGCAGTAGCCGCGTGAACAGTTGTCATTAAACCTTCTGCAATTCCAAAATGATCATTTAAAATTTTAGCAACTGGCGCTAAACAATTTGTTGTACAACTTGCATTTGAAACGATTAAATTTTCTGAAGTTATTTTTTCATGGTTTACACCCATAACAAACATCGGAACTTCGTCTGAAGGGAAAGATAAAACCACTTTTTTAGCACCTGCTTTTAAATGTGCAGAAGCAGCATCCATCGTTTTAAAAATTCCGGTACAATCGGCAATAATTTCCGCACCTACCTCGTTCCATTTTAAATTAGCTGGATCTTTTTCTGCAGAAATTCTAATTTTTTCACCATTAACAACTAAATTGCCGTTATCAGTTTCAATAGTTCCTTTAAAAGATCCATGTACTGAATCATATTTTAATAAATAAGCTAATTGATTTACATCCATTAAATCGTTTATAGCTACAACTTTAATATCGTTTCTTTCAAAAGATTCGCGTAATAATAAACGTCCAATTCTTCCGAATCCGTTAATTCCAATTTTTACTTTTTCCATATTTTTATTTTTTTAAACTGAAAGAATATCAGATATTCTTAATAATTCTTCATCTATCGATGTGGTTCCTTTAATCGCTTTTTCTAAAGGAGTTGTTTTAACTTGATCATTGATTAAGCCAACCATCACTTTTGAATTTCCTTCTAAAAGTAATTCAACCGCCTTTACACCTAAACGACTTGCTAAAACGCGATCAAAACAAGATGGTGATCCACCTCTTTGCATATGTCCTAAAACAGATACTCGAACATCATACTCTGGCAAATGCTCTTCTACGTAGTCACTTAATTCAAAAACATTTTTTCCAATTTTTCCACCTTCAGAAACAATAACAATACATGAAGACTTTCCTGAGGCTTTACTTCGTTTTAATTTATCTAATAATTTAGGTAGTCCGATGTTTTCTTCTGGTATTAATATTTCTTCTGCTCCTGCTCCAATTCCAGAATTTAACGCTAAATGACCAGCATCGCGTCCCATAACTTCAACAAAAAATAAACGTTTATGAGAAGTTGCCGTATCACGAATTTTATCTACAGCATCAATAACTGTATTTAATGCAGTATCAAAACCAATAGTGTGACTTGTACCAGCAATATCGTTATCAATAGTTCCAGGGATTCCAATAACAGGAATATTAAATTCTTTACTAAAAACTAAACCACCTGTAAAACTGCCATCGCCACCAATAATAATTAAACCATCGATTTCTTGTTTTTTTAAATTCTCATAAGCTTGAATTCTACCTTCTGAAGTTGCAAAATCTTTTGAACGAGCAGTTTTTAAAAAGGTACCTCCTTTACTTACAATATATTTTACATCACGTGGTCCAAGTTCTTTAAAATCTCCTTCTATTAAACCTTGAAAACCTCTATAAACACCAAAACATTTAATATTGTAGTAAGCACAAGAACGAACCACAGCTCTTATAGCTGCATTCATCCCTGGAGCATCACCGCCAGAAGTTAAAACAGCAATATTTTTGATTTTATTTAAACTCATATTTTTTTTAGTTGTTTAGGTAAATTTAATGAAAAATGTACATACTATTTGATACTTTTGATTTTTTTATTTTGATATTTTCATTTAACTTTCCTTTAATTTTTAGTTTACTATTATTATGGCTACCACTCCAGAACATGATGCAAAAATTGCTAGACTTACTTTTGCGTCAGTTTACCCTCATTATGTAAAAAAAATCGAAACCAAAGGACGTTCGGTAAAAGAATTACATGAAGTTATTGAATGGCTAACAGGTTTTAATGAAATAAAATTGAACGAATTAATAGAAGAAAAAGTTACTTTTGAAACTTTTTTTGAACGCGCTGAATTAAATCCGAATGCTATATTAATCAAAGGAAGTATTTGTGGTTATAAAATTGAAGAAATTCAAACTCCATTGACCAAGCAAGCTCGATATTTAGATAAATTAATTGACGAATTAGCTAAAGGAAAATCTATGGAAAAGATTTTAAGAAAATAGTAGACCTATAAGCCGGGTTCTGTAAAAGCACTTCTTAATAAAAGAAGTGCTTTTCCTTATCATTTATCTAGACTTTCAATTACTCAAAAGTTCCATCTGCCTACCCTCCAACATCAAGCGAGTAGCCCTCAAACGTTGGTTTACATGGCATTTCACCGCAAAGAGTTTACCTGATTTCACTACAGCATTACCTGTACATTCTTTCTGTTGCACTTGTCCTCACCTCACGGCGGACGGGTGTTACCCGCTAAGCTTACTCTATGGTGCCCAGACTTTCCTCTGATTTAAAAACCAGCGATAAGGCGGTCTACTATTATGGTGCAAAATTAGCCTTTTTTTCAAGAAAACATTTCTAAATATTATTTATTTCTAAGGTAAACCAATATATTTTGTCTTAAATTTGTTGAGAATAATACTAAACCTATGAGTTTCAACAAAATCACAGAATCAAATTCACGATACGAATCGTTAGATCAAATGTCTGTTAACGAAATTCTTATTAATATAAATCAAGAAGATCAAACTGTTCCATTAGCAGTTGAAAAAGCTATACCGCAAATTGAAGTTGTAGTTCAAAATATAGTTTCTCAATTAAAAAGTGGTGGGAGATTATTTTATATCGGTGCAGGAACTTCAGGAAGATTAGGGATTTTAGACGCCTCAGAATGTCCGCCAACTTACGGAGTTTCTTATGATTTGGTTATTGGATTAATTGCAGGTGGAGATACAGCAATTAGAAAAGCAGTTGAAAACGCCGAAGATGATTTACAACAAGCTGAAATTGACTTATCTTCATATCAAATAAATGAAAATGATTTTATAGTTGGTATTGCAGCAAGTGGAACCACTCCTTACGTTTTAGGAGGAATACAATTCTGTAAAGAAAATAATATTCCAACCGCTTGTATCACTAGTAATCCTGAAAGTCCACTTTCAAAGGCAGTTGATTTTCCAATTGAAATAATTGTAGGTCCTGAATTTGTTACAGGAAGTTCTCGTATGAAAGCCGGAACAGCTCAGAAATTGGTTTTAAATATGATTTCTACTACAACTATGATTCAGTTAGGAAAAGTGAAAGGAAATAAAATGGTTCACATGAAACTTTCTAACGACAAATTAGTATATAGAGCACAAATGATGTTGGTAGATGAATTAAATATCGATTTAATCGAAGCAAAAAAATTATTAGAAACTTACGGAAACGTGCATAACGTACTGAAAAATTATATAAAATAATGGCAGCACCAGATTTTGATAAAGCAACTGTTTTTAAAGGAATAAGAAAAGTATCTATGGCAATTCCTTTAATGTTTGTTGGGCCAATTGTAATTAATTCGGCATTTAAAAACGAAGGACATCCTTTTTATTATCCAATTCTTGCTATTGGAATTTTAATTTGCCTTTTCTCTATGCTTTTATTTTTTAGAGGAATTGTTACTATGGTTAAAGGTTTTTTTAATGATAATATTGATAAATAATTTATGAAGAAAATATTTTTTGGAATTTGCTTAATTAGTTTGGCATCATGCTATAATCAAGAAAGAAATTGTGCTGATTTTAGAACAGGTACTTTTGTTTTTGAACAAGAAATTGATGGAGTAAAACATTCTTCAACCTTTATAAGAAAAGATTCTATTGAAATTGAAACATATAGCGGAAAAACCGATACTGCTTCAATTCGTTGGATAAACGATTGTGAATATGTTCTTGAAAAACTTCATCCTAAAAACATGCAAGAAAAGAAAGCGGTTCACATGAAGATTTTAAATACATCTGAAAATGAATATATTTTTGAATACGGAATTGTAGGTTCAAAAAATAAAGAAAGAGGAACTATTAAAAAGGTTTCTGAATAAAATTAAAAGCTGTAATACTAAAAATTTACAGCTTTTTTTTATTTAACTAACTATAATTCATCTAACGGACTTCGTAATTTATTAAAAATAGTATTGGTAACTTTAGCATAAACTTCTGTGGTTTTAACATTGTTGTGCCCAAGTAATTTTTGAATTATAGACATATCCGTTCCGTATTCTAATAAATGAGTTGCGTAACTATGTCTTAATCCATGAATTCCAACATTTTTAATAATATTTGCTTTTTCTTTCGAAGTTTTAAAAATTAGCTGAACAGTACGAGTTGAAATAGCATTTTCTGGTTTCGTTTCAAACAAATAAACTTTTGGTTTGAACTGTTTGTAGTAAATTCTTAATTCATCTAAAATAGTAAAAGGTAAAGGAACATACCTATCTTTTTTACCTTTAGCACCTTGAATATGAACAATCATTCGATTAGAATCTATATTTGCAATTTTAAGATTAGTAATTTCACTAACTCGAAGCCCAAGCCCATACCCCATTTTCAAAATCATTAAATGCTTAAGATTCGAAGTAACTTCAAATAATCGTTTAATTTCTTTAGTTGAAAGTACTTTTGGAAGAGCTGAATTTTTTTTAGGTCTTGGAATCTCAAAGAAGAAAGTTTCTCGCATTAAAACTTTTTCATAATAAAATTTTAGAGCATTTAAACGACTATGAATTTGATTTTCTGAAAGTTTTAAATCTTTAATACAATACAACATGTAAGATCTTAATTGTTCATGGTTAGTTTCTAAAACCGAAAAATCGTTTAAAATATAAAGCCATTGCGCAAATTCAACTGCATAAGTTTTAATTGTACTTTCACTGTAAGCTTTTAATCGAAGTTGATCAATGTACCGAGTTAATTGAGATTTATTGATATCATGAATCTTCTTTAATAAAGAATATCCATTATACTGTTTGAGTTGAATCTTTAGAAATTTTCTATTAAAAATAGCGTCCGAAACGTACCACATTTTTCTTGAGTTTGACCACTTTGCACTTGGAATATTTTGTTTTAAAAATAGTTTATAGGAAGTCAGGTTAGGCATACGAATCCAAAGAACTTCTTTATCGCGATGTTCCCCTTCAAAAACCTCAATATTTATAAAAAACTCAATCATCAATAAAAAATAGTTGCGCTTATTTATTTAAAACAATACAAATTACGTAATTCATTTTTTTTACAACTCCCTTAAAGTAGTGAATTTACATATATTTTTTAACATTTACTTTTTATTTGTATATTGCGACTATATAAATGTTATGTGACATTTTAAGACCTGCAAACCAAAAGATATGTGTGATTTTAACAAGGGTATCAAACTTTGTACTTGTAATGGAGAAAAGATTAAATATAGAAAACAGGATTTATACAAAAAAATTAAAGGCAAGCTTGTTAAGATACCAAACAAAAAAAATGACGAAATTCCAATAATTTACGTTTGGCACTTATACAGATATATCGGAAAAGATGAAGAAAATTATGAGTTAGGTCGATATATTTTCCCAACTGATGATATAGGAAATGGGCTTAATGCTGAATGGATAGCATTGAATTTAAATATAGAAAATTGTTTTGACTTTGAGTATATTCCAAATGAAGGAGATAACTTGTATATTACTCAGAATATAGAATTATCACCTTATATATCATTTATATTTAAGAATGGTGAATGGATAATTGATCATTATGACCCTTTTTCTGATATCACTAAGCACGTTAACGAAGGATAAGTTTTTGAAATCACAAATAAAAACGTCACATAATAACTAAGCTTTCGTCTTGTCTGGAAGACAAGAGATGAAAGCCCGTTGAACGGAACCGTAGGAAGCTAATTAAGTA